>NZ_VVIN01000014.1:0-70181 GCF_008711145.1 Arenibacter lacus | reverse complement strand
GACTACTGTTTACCGTTTACTGGCTACTGAACCAATCTCAATACTCAATACTAACTACTTTGTACTTACTACTATAAAAAATCCCTTAACCCTATAAATCAAGTAGTTAATCTAAAAGCCTAAATTCCTCCCATTTCCTTCATCTGTCATCAAAAGACTATAAGATATTGATTTACAGAAATATAAGGAAGGTTCGCAAACTATTTAAGAAAAATTTCTTTTTGATTGTAAGTAAATAGTCTGATCAAATTTTAATATACTTGTAGGTTTATAAATAAATTAACTAAACCTATTATGAAATTAAATTTAATTCTTGCATTGGTTATGCTATCCTCAAGCATTGGCTTTGGGCAACGCATTCAGGGCAAGGTCACCGATGAATCCGGTGTGCCCTTACCAGGAGTAACCGTATTGGTGGTAGGAACCACTACGGGTACCACAACAGATTTTGATGGTAATTATGCCATTAACGCAAAAGAAGGTGAAAACTTATTATTCTCTTATCTAGGCATGCTTTCACAAACCATCCGCCTAGGGTCCCAATTTACCTTGAATGTGACAATGAAAGAGGATGCCACTAGTTTAGATGAAGTGGTGGTTACGGCTTTTGGAAATGAAAGCAAAAAGAGATCCCTAACCAACGCCGTACAATCCATTAACGCCGAGCAGTTACTGCAAGGAAACCAAAATAATATGGTAAATGGATTACAAGGGAAAGTATCTGGAGTTACGGTGGTAAATTCTGGAGGTGCCCCAGGAGCTTCTTCTGTTATCCTTATTCGTGGAGGGACTTCTATTACGGGGAATAACCAACCCCTATTTGTGGTAGACGGAATTCCAATAGATAACTCTACGAGTTCCAGTTTAATTGTGGCTAGCACCAACAGAGCATCGGATATTAACCCAGAAGATATAGAGAGCATCTCTGTATTAAAAGGACCCACTGCTGCTGCCTTATACGGAATTCAGGCATCAGAAGGTGCTGTAATTATTACCACTAAAAAAGGGAAAGCCGGCGTAAGCAAAGTTTCGTATTCCGGATCCCTTTCCGTGGATAAGGTATTAGGTACCCCAGAAACCCAAAAAATATACGGACAGGGGAGACAGGTAGGAACGGACAGCTCTTTTACCTACGATACCGAATCCGAGTTTTCTTGGGGTGATAAAATAGCACAGGGCACTCCATTGTTTAACAATATTGAAGGTATATACCAGACAGCGGTTACTCAAAACCATAATGTTAGCTACTCCTCTGGGAACGAAAAAGGCAATATGTATTTTTCTATTGGTGACCTTTCCCAAGAAGGAGTTATCCCGAGTACCAGCT
This sequence comes from Arenibacter lacus, assembly GCF_008711145.1. NCBI lineage: Bacteria > Pseudomonadati > Bacteroidota > Flavobacteriia > Flavobacteriales > Flavobacteriaceae > Arenibacter > Arenibacter lacus. The sequence goes on along the minus strand of NZ_VVIN01000014.1, from coordinate 68,854 downwards.
ATGATAAAACCTCCTTTAAGGTGAATTTAAACTCCAATATCAGAAAAAATTTAACCCTAGGGGTATCCGGGAATTATATAGATACAAAAATAGCAAGCACAAGACAGGGAAATGCCACAGGAGGAAGCTTTAGAAGCCTACTTGCATACCCTTCCAATGTGAACGCTAAGGATTACAGCAACCCGGATGGATCTCAAAAAACGTTTTTCCTAGATCAACAATTCGATAATCCGTATTGGAGTATTAACAATAGTCCAAACACGGATCAGGTTAAACGACTGCTTGGAGTAATCAGTCTAAACTATAAGTTTTTAGAGGATTTTAATCTATCCTACAAACTAGGTATTGATAATTACAGCGAATACAATAAGAAAATTATTGGCGACGGTTCCTTAATCGAAAATCTGAACAAAGGAAGTATAAGTCAATTTGAAAAAGATCATAGCGGCCTAACATCCAATTTAATATTACGATACAATAAAGAGGTGTCCCAAGATTTCACCATTGATGCTATGGCTGGTAACTCTGTAGAAGAACTGGATATCAGGACAACCTATAGCAGCGGACGTGGCTTTCAAGCCCCAGGGATCTATAGTATTGGAAACATCCTTATCGAAAACCAGCAAATTAATGAGGTAATCACTAGAAAGCGAATCGTGGGTGTTTTTGGAGAGCTCCAATTGGCCTGGAAAGACGCCTTGTTCCTCACTGCAACCGGAAGAAATGACTGGTCCTCTACCCTACCAAAAAACAAAAGATCCTTTTTCTATCCGTCTTTAGGAACCTCGGCCATACTTACAGATTTAATAAAGGACATTAAAACAGACGAGGGCTTAAACTATTTAAAATTTAGGGCCACCTGGGCAAGAGTAGGTAAAGATGCTCCAATAGGCGCATTGGAGAGCTCCCTAGGGACTAATATCAATGGTCTGGCCAGTTCTGCTTATACATGGAATGGAGTGAATGTGGGTAATCCAAATCTGGAACCAGAATTTACAAACAGTTATGAGGTAGGTGCCGATATGAGATTTCTTAAAAACAGGCTTAGTCTAGATTTGAGTTATTATAGAAACAAATCGGATAATCAGATTCTAAGGGATATCCGTGTACCTCCCACTACAGGTACATTCTATGCCACCCTAAATGGGGGAGCCATTGAGAACAAAGGAATTGAAGCCCTACTTTCCGCTAGAATATTGGAGAAGAGTAATGGAATTTCCTGGGGAATGGATTTTAATTTTGGTATGAATAAAAGCAAAGTCTTGGAACTCCCTGGATTTTTAAATGAAGTATACTTATCGGACTCATGGACCTTTAGGAACTCAGCAGCTGGGGCCGCTATTTTGGATGGTTCGTTATTTGGATTAAGAGGAAAGCGTCCTCTAAAAAATGACAATGGCGAAGTTGTTATTAACTCCAATGGTTTCCCTGTGCTTTCTGATGAGACCTTTACAGACGTAAATAGGTTGCCAGACTGGTCTTTAGGAATTACCAACCGAATTGCTTACAAAAACCTAAGTATGTCTTTTTTACTAGACATTGTTCAAGGCCAGGATATTTACAATGCAACCGAATCTGCCCTGGTTTATTATGGACTTAGTACTAATACCTTGGATAGAGGGGAAAGTACCACTTTAAACGGGGTTACAGTAGATGGAAGTCCAAATAATGTTTCCGTTGTAAAAAACCAGAAATATTTTCAAGATTACTATTCTACCAATTCTGAAAATTTCGTTGAGGATGGCTCCTTTGCCCGATTGAGGTATGTTACGCTTTCCTATCAATTTCCGAAGGATATGTTAGATAAAATAGCTATAGGCTCTATGGAATTATACGCTACGGCAAGAAATCTCTTTACCATTTCCAATTACAGCGGAGTAGATCCTGAAATAAATACTTTTGGCGCAGGAATTTCCGGAGCTGGATCTATGTATATAGATAACTTGGGAACCCCAAGTACCAGAGGATTCGATATAGGATTAAAATTTACTTTCTAAAAAACATATAAGATGAAAATATTTAAATATTTATGGATATCGGTACTTCTTGCAAGTACCTCGTGTTCCGACGACTATTTTGATGTGAATGGTTCGGAGACTGCCCCTACCACCACGTCCTTAGCACCCCAGTATCGCATACAGGGCGCTATTGAAAATACAACAGGGACTGCACAATACAGGGGCATGCGAGAAGTTTTGGGAATCGTGCAATACGGCTCACAAAATGTTGCCGATTACTATTCCGAAACATGGAGTTCCTTCCTAACCACAGGAAGGTACTTCTTATGGCAAAATGCCTATGTGTATGCCTTGCCTAATACCGCAGACCTTATTGTTTTGGGAGAGGCGTATGATTCCCCCAACTTTGTGGCCGTAGGGAAAATTTTGAGGGCTTACATCTTGGGAATGACCACGGACCAATATGGTGATATTGTGATTGGGGATACCTACGACGGGAAAAGCTCTATGAACATTACGCCAAAATTTGTCACCCAGGAGGAGGCCTACAAAACCATTCTACAACTGTTGGATGAGGCAATACTACATTTGGACGAGGAAAGCGCCATAGGTCTTAACCAAGAAGGCGGCGATGTACTCTATAATGGAAACCAGGAAAACTGGAAAAAATTTGCCTATTCCCTTAAAGCCAGATATTTAAACCATTTGAGCAAGAAAACCTCTGGTGAAATGGCTTATAATCCTGATGCTATCATAGAAGCTTGCAATAATGCCATAGATTCCAATGAGTTAAACGCACAGAAAAATTATGGAGGCGGGGAAGCAGAAAATGACAACCAGCCCTTTAGCGCCAATGGATATGGTTCCTCTAGGATGGACTTCTTTTCAGATTTCTTTGTGAAGTTATTAAAGAATCCGCTTAATCTAACCATACCCACCCAAGATCCTAGACTAGAAATAATAGTTCCTGAAGCCGTTAATGGTGGCTACCAAGGGGTGGTTATTGGTCGTGGTCTTGCAGGAGAATCTCCAGATGATTATTCCCTAGGAAATGGTGGATTCTATACCAGCGCAAGCTCCCCCACCTATATGATTACTTACAGTGAGGTAAAATTTATTTCTGCCGAAGCCAAATTTAGAAAAGGTGACAAGGCCGGTGCCTATGCAGATTTTAAGGAAGGAGTGAGAGCCGACCTTGAAAAGCTAATGGTGCCTGCTGATCAAATATCGGACTATATGACGATGTTGGACACGGAAGTAGGAGAAGAAAATTTAGGACTATCCCACATCTTCGTGCAGAAATATATCGCCAACGTATTAAATCCAGAAACTTGGGTAGATATGCGTAGAATGGACTATAGCGATGCTATTTATCATGGTCTAGAAAGACCCGAAAATGTAAATCTAGATATCTTTCCTAATGAGGATGACTGGATTCAAGCCATGATGTACGAATACAATGAGGAAGATAGGAACTATGAAAATATGCCCGACAATAACCCGTACGTTCGGTTAACAACTCCCTTATGGTGGAATACTGCTGAATAAACTGCTTTCAACCTAGAATTGCTAGCATTAACAAAAACTCCCGTAAATTATCTTCACGGGAGTTTTTTTTATCAATACCTTTTGGCTTTAGGTAATCTGGAAATCTTTTAGATCCTTGTGATCTTGGCCCCAATTGCCCTTAGCCTAGTGTCTATATTCTCATAGCCACGGTCTATTTGTTCAATATTGTGAATGGTAGACGTTCCTTTGGCCGACAGGGCTGCAATTAACAGGGAAACCCCTGCCCTAATATCCGGAGACACCATGGTAGTAGCCTTTAAGCTCGACTTAAAGTTGTGCCCTATGACGGTTGCTCTATGTGGATCGCAAAGAATAATCTTAGCCCCCATATCTATCAATTTATCTACAAAGAAGAGTCGGCTTTCAAACATTTTCTGATGAATAAGCACCTCCCCTTTGGCTTGGGTCGCCATCACTAGGATAATACTTAGCAGGTCTGGCGTCATTCCCGGCCATGGTGCGTCCGAAACGGTTAGAATGGATCCATCTATATAATTCTGAATCTTGTAGCCGTCCTTTTGTTCGGGGATAAAGATATCATCGCCCTTACGCTCTAACTGTATTCCCATTTTCCTAAAAACACTAGGAATCTGTCCTAGATCGTCCCAGCTCACATCTTTAATGGTCAGCTCACTTTTGGTCATGGCTGCCAACCCAATCCAGCTACCTATCTCAATCATATCTGGAAGCATGCGGTGTTCCGTACCTCCAAGGGATGTTACCCCCTCAATTTCCAATAAATTAGAGCCTATACCCGTAATCTTGGCCCCCATTCTATTGAGCATCTTACAAAGCTGCTGCAAATAAGGTTCGCAGGCCGCATTATAGATAGTGGTCTTTCCCTCTGCAAGGACAGCTGCCATAACTATATTAGCGGTTCCGGTAACCGAAGCCTCGTCTAATAACATATAGGTTCCTTGCAAACGGTCTGCTTCTACACCGTAAAAATGCTCCTCCTTATTGTATCTAAATTTGGCACCCAACTTTATGAATCCTTCAAAATGGGTATCCAATCGTCTTCTTCCAATTTTATCCCCACCGGGTTTGGGCACATAGCCTTTTCCGAAACGGGCTAACAAAGGTCCTACCAACATGATGGATCCCCGTAATCCCCGTCCATCTTCTTTGAATTGGGCAGATTGTAAGAATTCTAAATTGATGTCCTTGGCCATAAATGAATAGGTACTCCTATCTATTTTATGGACTTCAACTCCCAAATCTTTCAACAGGGCGATTAGTTTATTGACATCTACAATATCTGGAATATTGCTAATCGTAATTTTTTCCGGGGTAAGTAATACGGCACAAAGTATTTGCAACGCTTCGTTCTTGGCCCCTTGAGGCGTAATCTCACCAGACAACTGGTGCCCGCCTTCAATTTTAAATGTTCCCATAAAATTAATGACGCTTTTTACCGCGAGAGTGGTTTCTTTGAGATTTTTTTGATGAAGAGGTTCTGGAGGTTTTGGCTACCCTATTTTTTAAGAACTGTCCGCTTTCGGTTAAGTTCTCACCTCCCTTGGCAAGATCTATTTGACCGTCACTAAGTTCATATAAATGCTTAAATATGATCTTGTCGTCTACGGTATCCTTATTCCAGTTTAGGTAGCACTTTTTCATGTGATTGGCAATGGCGTATTCCAATCCATCGCGCTTATCACCTTTTTCCCATTTTACAGCAACATCAATCATCCGTTTAATGTTGTTCCCATAAAATCGGTATTTTGGAAAATTTTGAGGGTATCCCAAGGGATCTGGCCTCCTTTGCAAGCTTTCCTTGGAAGTAATGGGAAATGGGGAAGTTACGTTCAGTTTAAAGTCGGACATAATAAATAGCTGATCCCATAACTTGTGATGAAAATCTGGCACATCGCGCAAGTGAGGCTGTATATTCCCCATTACACTTATGATTGCCTTGGCTATCCTGTCCCGCTCTTCATCGTCCTCAATGGAAACCGCATAGTCCACCATTTTTTGGAAATGACGCCCATACTCGGGAATAATGAGCTTAGAGCGCTCAGTATTGTATTCTAAGTTTTCTACTAAATTCAAATCGAAATGTTTATTGCTAATGATTTATGTGTTGATAAGGAAGTATTCTTATAACGCTCGCAAATTACTAAAATTATGCTAGATATACTATTTTATAGCGATATTACCCCTTCCAACTTCCCTACAGCCTTGTATTTTTCGATCACCGCATCTGGACCATCCAAGTTTACAGTGATAGATAGACTGGTGTATTTGGCCGTTTTTGAGGTTTTAGATTCTATAACCGCTCCGGTATTATCGAAAATAGTTTCTATCTGTTTTATTTTCTCGCTATTGGTAGGTACAATAAATTTATAGAGGTAATTGGAGGGCCACTTGCTTACTGTAGCCAATTGTTCCTTTAATCTTTTGTAGAAATCTTCCGAATTTTGTGGTTCCATGCCCTTATTTTTTTGGCAAAGATATAAAGTATCCTTGTCAATTTTTTAATCTTTATGGTATTTCATTACTTTGCAAGGCTATTTCCGTAGCATATTGCACAACACTAAATTTCGTTATTTGAATTCTAAAAAAATTGTTATTACGGGCGGACCCAGCACCGGCAAGACCTCTATCATAAATAAAATAGAAGCGCTGGGCTACTTTTGCTTTGAAGAAATTTCGCGTCAGGTTACCTTAGAAGCAAGGAAAGAGGGGATTCCGCAATTGTTTAAAACAGACCCACTGCTCTTTAGCGAACGTATTATGGAAGGCAGAATGGCCCAGTTCCACGCGTCCCAAAAAGTAGACGAGCCTCTTATTTTCTTTGATCGCGGACTTCCAGATGTTACTGCTTATATGGATTGTTTTGGTCAGGAGTACGGTCCACAATTTGTGAAACCCATTGAGACCCTCCGATACGATCATATCTTTTTATTGCCCCCTTGGCAAGAAATTCACGCTTCGGACAATGAGCGTTACGAAAGTTATGAAGAAGCCCTGCAAATCCATAGTTGTTTAGAAAAAACCTATAGGGATTTTGGATACACTATTATTGATGTTCCCAAGGAAACCGTAGAAGGAAGAGTTACCTTTATCCTAAATGCCTTAAAAAACACTTAGTGGAACAGCATCCCAAAGAGATTTTACAGCAGTATTGGGGATTCCCGGATTTTAGAAATTCGCAGGAAGAAATTATCCATGCCGTACTGCAAGGGAAAGATGTGATGGCCCTACTCCCCACCGGAGGAGGTAAATCTCTTTGTTATCAAGTTCCAGCCCTGGCAAAGGACGGGATATGTATTGTAGTATCCCCTTTGGTAGCCTTGATAAATAACCAGGTAGAAACTTTAAAATCCTTGGGGATAAAAGCCATTGCCCTAACTGGGGGAATCTCCTTTGAAGAGGTAAATCAATTATTGGACAATTGCCTGTACGGGAATTATAAGTTTTTATACCTCTCTCCAGAACGCTTGCAGCAAGACCTGGTTCGCGATCGCATACAACAGATGAACGTAAACCTTATCGCCATCGATGAGGCTCATTGTATTTCACAATGGGGAAACGATTTTAGGCCTGCCTATTTAAAATGTGCAGAGCTTAGGGAACTAGTACCCCAGGCACCGGTAATTGCCCTAACGGCCACGGCAACCGATATGGTGGTCCAGGATATTTGTGAAAACCTAGGACTGAAGGAACCACTTAGGGTAAAGGATTCCTTTGCAAGAAACAATATTACCTTCAATGTGTTTTGGGACGAGGATAAGAATTATCGATTAAGGGAGCTGTGCAGGGAATGCAGAACCAGCGTCATTGTATATGTCCGCAATAGAAGAATGACGGTAACATTGACCAATTATTTAATCAATCAAGGGCAATCGGCCACTTTCTTCCATGGGGGAATCAATAAAAAGGATAAAGAAGAGCGATTAAACAACTGGCTATCCAATAAGGTTAAGGTAATGGTAGCTACCAATGCCTTTGGTATGGGGATAGACAAGCCAGATGTGGGACTGGTTATCCACTACCAGATTCCAGACAGTATGGAAAATTATTTTCAGGAAGCCGGGAGGGCCGGTCGCAATGGACAACCAGCACGCGCCGTAATGATTGTAAATCAAAAGGATGAATCCCAGGTGCGCAATCAGTTTTTAGGCTCGCTGCCAGATGTAGCTTTTATAAAACTCCTTTATAACAAACTGAATAATTATTTCCAGATTCCTTTTGGGGAAGGTAGCAGTGAGACCTACCCCCTACCCTTTAATGCCTTTTGCGACACCTATAAATTAAAAGGAAACCTCACCTATAATGGGCTGCGAATATTGGATCAGAATTCGGTAATCTCCCTCTCAGAGGCTTTTTCACAAAAAACTACCATTAGGTTTATTGCATCTAAGGGACACCTATTCCAGTATTTGGATACGCATACTAAAACTGCCCCCATCATTCAGACTATTCTACGTACTTATGGGGGGGTGTTCGACTTTGATACTAAAATCAACACCTTATTGATTGCCAAAAAAGTGAATACCTCGGAACAAGAGGTAATCCGCACTTTGGAGCGATTGGCGCAGGATGAAATAATAGAATACTCCGCACAGCACAACGATCTAGAAATTACTTTTTTAGTTCCTCGGGAAGATGAGCGTACCATACATATGTTTGCTCAGAAAATAAAACAAATGATTGCTGTGAAAACCGCCAATGTAGATCAAATATTGACCTACGTAAAAAACACTACGGTCTGTAGAAGCGCTCAACTCCTCTCCTACTTTGGGGAAAAACAACCTACACCCTGCGGGCAATGTGATGTTTGTCTACAAAAAAAGCCTATAGACCAAGACATCATTACCATTGTACAACAGGAGATTTTAAAACATTTACAAATACAAAAGTATGGATCCCGCGAGTTGATCCGACTACTTACGTATAAAGAAAGCTCTGTTTTAATGGCCTTACAAGGGCTGTTAGAAGACGGCAGTATAAGTATTAACTCAACAAATCAATACGAAATAAGCAAATAATGGAAAAACCTAGAATCGTATTTATGGGCACCCCGGATTTTGCGGTAGCCACTTTGGAAGCCTTACACAAAGGTGGTTTCCCCGTAGTGGGGGTTATCACTGCTCCCGATAAACCTGCCGGCCGTGGAAGAAAACTGAACCAATCCGCTGTAAAGCAATACGCTTTAGAGAACGGGCTAAATCTATTACAGCCCACCAATTTAAAAGATGAGGGGTTTTTGGAGTCCTTAAAATCCCTTAGGCCACAGTTGCAGATTGTGGTAGCCTTTAGAATGTTGCCTAAACTAGTTTGGGCCATCCCCCCAATGGGCACTTTTAATTTACACGCCTCCCTCCTCCCGGATTACCGTGGGGCGGCTCCCATTAACTGGGCCATCATAAATGGGGAAAAGGAAACGGGTGCCACTACCTTCTTTATTGACGAAAAAATAGACACTGGAGAAATATTGTTACGGGAAAGCACCTCTATTAGTGAGGACGACACTGCCGGCACGCTACACGATAGGTTAATGATACTAGGAGCCCAATTGGTCATCAAAACCGTAGAGCAGCTTATGGCTGGAGAAATAACCCCGAAAAAACAGTCCGAGGATACCGAATTGAAAGAGGCTCCTAAAATTCATAGGGATACCTGCGAAGTAAACTGGGACCAGCCAATGGAACAAGTATATAATAAGATAAGAGGATTAAGTCCCTACCCCACCGCTTGGAGTACCTTATATAATGGAGAAGATAAAAGTTTGGTCAAAATCTATAAAGCGGCCAAGGAGGAAGCTACGCACCAAATGGAAGTTGGAAGCCTCTTGGCATCTAAAAATGAGCTAAAGGTTGCGGTTAAAGGAGGCTATATGAAACTCCTAGAAATTCAACTTCCAGGAAAACGAAGAATGACCATTCGGGAGGTTTTAAACGGATTAAAATTGGAAAAAAGTGCTTATCTGCGCTAAACCCCCATGTACATTGACGCCAGCGAGAACCGTAAAAATCCTCCTACTTTATTAACAATGTCCCGAAGTTATCAACAAAATTAGCGATTTCCCTATGTTTTACTTGCGTTACTGGCAAATCCGTATAATTTTGTTGGAGTATTAAAATATAAATAATAACAATTAATTAATCGAAATTATGAACAAAACAGAATTAATAGATGCAATGGCAGCTGATGCTGGCATTACAAAAGCAGCAGCAAAGAAAGCTTTGGAATCTTTTTTAGGAAATGTTGAAAGCTCTCTAAAAAAAGGAGATAGAGTATCTTTAGTAGGTTTCGGATCTTGGTCTGTTTCCAAAAGAAATGCTAGGGAAGGTAGAAACCCATCTACTGGAAAAACAATTCAAATCGCAGCAAAAAATGTTGTTAAGTTTAAAGCGGGATCTGATTTAAGTCAGTCTGTTAACTAATCATTTTTTCAGCATACGTATAAAACACTTCCGTGTGGAAGTGTTTTTTTTTGCGAAAAACTTTCCAAATTTAGTTAAATATAGTACTTTAGGAATATAGAACCCTATGTTATGATCGCGGAAAAACCAAAAAAAGGTAAACTTCTTATCGCTGAACCGACACTTTCCGGCGATGTTTCCTTTCACAGGTCCATAGTATTACTTGCCGAACATAATGGCGAAGGTTCCGTTGGATTTATTCTCAACAAACCCCTAAATCACAACATAAACGACCTAGTCACAGAAATAGAAGCTTCCTTTCCGGTATACAATGGTGGCCCCGTAGAGCAGGACAACCTTTATTTTATCCATAAGGTACCCGATTTGATAGAGAATAGTATTGAAATTGCGGATGGTATATTTTGGGGTGGCGATTTCAGCTGTATTATAGATCTGATTAACAATCGCATTATCACTGAAAACGACATCCGTTTCTTTTTGGGTTATTCTGGCTGGTCTTCACTACAATTAGAAGAGGAGCTCCACTCCAAATCTTGGATTGTGGCCAACAATATTTACCATTGCAATATCATTCAGAAATCTGCTGATGCATTTTGGAGAGAAAAGATGTTGGAGTTAGGCGGCAACTACCTCATTTGGTCCAATTCTCCCGAAAACCCCAATTTAAATTAATGCTTCTACCCTAGTTAAGTCTTGCTGCGGCGTTTAATTTACCAACAAGGTCTTGTGCCACAGTGGTATCATACGTCTTTTTCCGATACTTACTAATAGGTTGTATCCCAACAATGGCGTTGGTGATAAACAATTCATCTGCCTTTTGAAGCTCGAAAGGGGAAATATGGGTTTCCTCGAATACGTATTGCTCCAAAGCTTCTAAGATTCCAATTAGTTTTTTACGGATAATTCCGTTTAAACAGCCGTCTTTTAAGGGGGCAGTTTTAATATGATTTCCCTTCACCAAAAAGAGGTTCCCATTAAGAGCCTCTACTACCCGCTTCTCATTGTTTACAAGGAGGCAGTTCTGATAACCGTTTTCCTTCGCAAAAACGCTTCCTACCACGTTAATAAGCTTGTTGTTGCTCTTAAGGGTAGACAACATATCTGGGTTGACATAAAAGTCTTTAAAAATTTCCACTTCATAGGCATCTTTGTTAAGCACAAAGAAGGGAGCTTCCAATGCTATGGCCTCCATTAGGAAGGAAATATCATTGGTATCCGGTAAATAGAGTCCGCCATTATTTCTAAAAACGGTGAATCGCACTCGCGCTGGGCCATTTTCCAAGGAATTTGCCGTGACGGTAGCCATGATCTGTTCTTCCAAATACTCCATGGTAAAGCTCATAGGGATTTCCATTCGCAGGATACGCATAGAGGCCATAAGCCTTAGGTAGTGGTCTTCCCAAAAGAACAGTTTGCCATTCACCACCCGTAAGGTCTCAAAAAGAGAGTCGCCATAGCGAAGTCCCCTATTTTCGTGATTTAGAAAAAATGAATCGTCGGAAAGTAGATCTCCATTAAAATTGATCATAAAAAAAGCCTTGAAAAATCAAGGCCAAAGATACATTTATTTCGTTAAAGGCCTAGGTGGACCCCAAAACTTGTTTAAGGCTAGACACCTGATTCTCCCATAGCATTTTAGATTCGGCCACCTCGTCCTCTTCTGCAAAATCCGTAATGAAGAGAGACACATCCTTAGTAATCTCATCCACAATAATACGCATTTCAAAAAAGCTATCATCTTCTTCTGCGACCCAGGTAAACTTGACGAATTCGTCACTTTTCCGTTTTAGCATTCTTGCCTCTTCTTCCGAGCCGTCCCAGATAAAATAAAACTTTTCTCCTCTGGAGTTCACATTATCGGCAAACCACTCTGAAAGTCCGGAAGGAGTGGATATATATTGATACAGTAACTGTGGCGAGGACTGTATAACAAATTCAACTTCAAATTTAACTTTATCGTTCATTCCAATCGTATATTTATGGTTGTCAATATATATATTTATATAGGATTAAAAAATAAAAGAAGAATATTAATTTTTTTCTAATCTTATTTTGAAAGAATAGAAATTAAACTATATATTTGCAGCCGTTTTGAAATACAAATGGCGAGGTAGCTCAGTCGGTTAGAGCGTCGGATTCATAACCCGGAGGTCTCGGGTTCAACTCCCGATCTCGCTACAAGTAAATACGGGAAACCCAGGAGATTCATCTTCTGGGTTTTTTTCTTCTGTACAACATATGTACAACATTTTGATCCCTATTTTGCCTATTATCCAACAACTTATAAAGTTACAGTCTTCTCGTGCATTGTCAAAAAACTGTCCCAATTTGAACTTATTTAGCGTGTTTCAATAGCCAATTGTTGGTCGATTTTACTAGGAAATAATCACAGTTCCGCTACCCCCTTTTTAAAATCTTAATTATTTTTACCTTGTCTCGTCGTGTCTCCTTGCTCTTTTTTAAAGGATAATAGCATCTTCTTTAAATTTATTCCTATCCCTAAAAGTTGGATTGGAAGGATATTTCCACGGTTTTGGGTGAAAAATTATATGATTAAACGGCGAACCCGGAAAGGTCAGAGTGGTTATTGGAACTATTTTATTTACCAGCCTTTGAGTTTCTCCAACGGAAGGTAAAGCATCTGGGAAATTAGTGCAGTCCATTTTCGAATACAATGAGAGTATAAACAATCAAAAAAAAGGGCCTATAAAAGCCCTTCATCTGCAAAGGAATAATACCCTTCCCTGGTTATGATAATACTATCCAGCGTGGGAATATTCAATAGTTTGGAAGCATTCTTCAATTTGGTTGATATTTGCTTATCAGCTTCCGAGGGATTTAGGTTCCCAGAGGGATGATTATGCACTTACTATGCTATGTGTCTTAATCAGGACTGCCTGTCTGAGCACATCTTTTACCGAGATCAGACAGCCACTATCGGTTCCTGAGGTTAGATGGTGAACGTTTACCTTGGCGGTCTATGCCTACCTTAACCGGTAGGCAAGCCTGCCTACACCGCTAGTTCGCGCGTCACCCTCGGACTACATCGATAAAAACCAATCCAGTTTAAACAAACAGCCCCAGTTGATCAGGATATCACCCGTATTAATGATTATGGAACTTCTCAATGTTCGACCCAAGTTTTCCTACTCCCCAACTAGGAACTGACTTCATTTTACAAATACCAAAACATTGGACCATTCAACATCAATAAATCAAAATTGCTAGGATAACCCGCAGCCTAGGTAAGAAAGATGATAGGCACTATGTGTCATGATAACTTATCACGAAAAAACTCAATGGTCCTACTCCATGCGAGTTCAGCCGCATCCCTATCATACCTTGGGGTAGTGTCATTATGAAATCCGTGGTTTACTTTAGGGTAGATATACGCGGTGTATTCTTTATTATGTTTTTTTAAGGCCGACTCATAGGCGGGCCATCCTGCATTTACACGTTTATCCAATTCCGCGAATTGAAGCAGTAAGGGTGCTTCTATCTTTTCAATATCTTCCGTTGGCTGTCCTCCGTAAAAGGGTACGGCTGCAGCTAGATCTGGGAGCCTCACGGCCATCATATTGGAAATCCAACCCCCAAAACAAAAGCCTACCACCCCTACTTTTCCATTACAATCCGGGTGTGATTTTAGATAGTGAAAAGCGGCTATAAAATCTTGAAGCATCTCTTCCCTATCCCTTTTCTGTTGTAGCTCGCGTCCCTCATCGTCATTCCCAGGGTAACCTCCCAAGGGAGTAAGGGCATCCGGAGCAAGAGAAATAAAGCCCTCAAGGGCTGCCCTTCGTCCTACATCCTCTATATGGGGATTTAGGCCACGGTTCTCATGCACCACCACAATTCCAGATAATTTTCCTTTAGTTTCGGCAGGCTTGGATAATAAAGCCTTCATCTCCCCTCCTCCTTTTGGGGAATTATAGGTAATGTACTCCGATTTTAACCTAGGATCCTCCTGTTTAATCTGAATTTTCTTCACATAATCGGGCGATATAAAGCTAAGCAACGAACCAACCGTGAGTCCACCTACTGCATAGGTAGCAAGCTTATCCATAAACAACCTTCTATTGACCCGGTTATGGGTATAATCGTCATAGAGATCAAACACTTCTTGTTTAATGTCTTCCTTTGTGATTTTTTTCATTTTTCCAAGATGTAAGTATGGGTTAATCTAATATTTGTTGCACTACCCTTAGGTAGGTTTCCCTCTTATGAATGTGCATTACCGTCTTCTTTGACCGGAATATTCCATGGCCTCCCCTTTTCCAAAACCATAACTAAATCCGAAGGAAACAAATCGGCCTCTTTGTCGCGTATTATAAATTTCAAAATCTGCCTGGGCAATCTGGCTCTCATCTATCCTAGACTCAAACACATCCCGTATACTTAGGCTGAGTACCGCCTTGCCTTTAAACATACTTTTTCTAAGCCCTAAATCCATATACAGATTATCGCTTATAGTGCTTTGAACAGTTTGGTAACTAGATTCATAATTACCGGTCATTTCCAGATCGATATCCACTGGCAGTTTCAACTTTGCCATTAATTTGGCAGACCACTGATCTCCTTTAAAATCGAACACTGCGTCTTCAAACATGCCCTCCCGCTTAAACTGACTATAATTAAAGTCGCCCGTAAGGGTAAACCATTTTACGGGACTATATTTGGAATTAAACTCAATCCCATTGGATTGGTTGGTTCCAATGTTCTCTGGTCTATAGGTACTGATATTATTCTCAAAGGTAGATACGCGTTCTATAACATCGGTTGTATAGCGTCTGTAGATGCCAAGATTTAACGAGGTCTTACCCAAAATATAAATACTGGTAATCTCATAAGAATCTGTAAATTCTGGTAAAAGATCCGGATTCCCTTGGCGGATGCTATAGTTATTGCGAATGTTAAAAAAGGGATTTAAATCCCATAATCTAGGCCTGTAAATACGTTTGGAATACCCTGCTTGCAAAGAAATCCTCTCGTTAAACTTATAGGAAGTATGCACACTTGGGAAAAAGTTGGTGTAATCCTGGTCATTAGCTTCTCCGGATGTTGCCAATAAGGTGCTTAGATCTGTTTGTTCTAAGCGTAGCCCTGCTTTTATACCCCATTTCTCCCCTTCGTAGGAGGCAGTACCATAGAGCCCTAAGACTTTTTGATTGTACTCAAAAATATTGGTCAGGCCAGGATCGTTCTCAAAGGCACCATTCACTAAGTTATTTACCTCATAATCATTGCTCACATCGTTCAGAACATATTGCGCGCCGGTTTCCAAGGTCCATTGGTCCGTAAACGGATTGGTGTAGTCTAACTTATACGTAAATACCGCTTCTTTAAAATCGGTTCTCGTTTGTTGGGTTGCATCATTATTATCTCCAGCAATAGTGGTGTTTACAAATTCGGAGGATTGGTCCTTCCCAAAAAAATTACCCAAGGCACTAAAGAGCAAGGTATGGTCTTCATCCCCCTTAAAATCTTTCTTATACTGCAATTCGTACTGCAATTTCGGGTTTTTGGCCTCGGTGACCTCGTTCCTTTCCCATTCGGCACTCGTATCCCCATTAGGAGCAATGGCTGCAAAGGCCGTGGACGATGGTTGCTCCTCTATTTCCATTGCAAAATTTCCGGAAAGCGTAAGTACATTGGTTTCATTGATGTGGTAATCCGTTCCCAAAACAATATTGTAATAGGTTTCATTCCGATATTCGGTACCCTTGCTAAGGATGGTGCGATTATTGGTCAAATCCACATTTCTAGTTTCAATATCATTAGGCAATTCGCGAATGCCAACTCCTAACTGACTGAAAAGATTGAATTTTTCCGTCCGCCTATTTAGACTTACCCCCACGCTATGGGTATTGGGAGCACCTGTATTTACAGAAATAGAGCCATTTAGCCCTTTTCGATCTTCCTTTTTAATAACGATATTGATAATTCCCGACGTACCCTCGGCATCGTATTTTGCAGACGGATTGGTAATCACCTCTATCCTATCTATCATATCAGCTGTAATAGTACCTAGGGCATTTCCCTGTTCACTTGCGATAATAGACGGCTTCCCATTAATCAAAATTTGAACACCCTGGCTACCGCGTAAACTTACCTGTCCCTCTATATTGACGTTTACCGAAGGGACATTATTCAGTACTTCTAAGGCACTGGCACCAGTGGTACTTAGATCTTTCCCCACATTAAACACCCGTTTGTCCAACTTAAATTCGGTGCGCGAAATTTCACCTTGTACTACTACCTCCCGTAATTGTTCGGCATTCTCGGAGAGGGCAATGGTACCTAAATCGATCTTTCGGGCTTGCCCAAGCGGTTTAGCAAAAATCTTGTTCTGAAAGCCAAGGAAACTAACTTCTATATAAAAATCGGAAGCCTCCGTCTTTAATTGGAACCTTCCATCATCCGAGGTGGTAGTACCTGCTATTGGTTTTTTGCTCTCTACTTCCGCTACCATTACGGTAGCAAAGGCAATGGGCTGTCCACTGGCCTCTTCCACCACCTTTCCGGTAATGGTATAGGTGTTTTCTTGGGCAAATGATACCTGGGAATTAAGTGACAAAAAGAAAAAAGATAATAATTGAATGCAATAGTATTTCATATTCTGATTGTTAAGGTGTCCTACAGTTTGTGCGTAAACCTAAGTTGCAACTTTTAAGTTAACCCCATTAATAATTTTCTGTAAACGACATAAATGGGAATGTAAACAACACAGCTTGCACAAAATTACGTTCACATCTGTTCCGGACAATAAAAACCGATGAAAGTGAACAGCTTGTACCACTGGAAATATTAAAGTTAAAAATTATTAGCCTGATCCACTTACTACAAACCACTTATTCTATTTTCAAGACATGCAGGAATTTTGAGTGCTATCCTTTAACACCCCCACTTAAGCATCTTAGTTTGTTATATCTAAACAAGACCTAGAAGGTCCATTGAGAAGCAAAGGCGCCTGCTTGGCGCTTCAAAACAGTACCATTGTTTTTTCTTTTTTGTCATGGTCCAAAACTTAGATTTTGTACTTAACTTGTAATGCTATTTGAGTTAGTTATGCTGATGTGTTTCATCCTACCACATATATTATGATCTAAAACATGCGCAAGTTCACGGAGAAAGCAGACAAATTAGGGAGCGGGATCTAAGCATTACAAGAATAGGAATAAACCAACCGACATCGATATGAAAAGAAAATTTACTGGCCTAGTTATCCTACTCCTAATTTTTTCTTCTTTAAATGGGCAATCCCTGTCCAAAAACGACATCACCCATCTTGCCAAGGAGAAATTCCCTGAGGCGCTTCAGTCTCTTAGGCAATTTCTCCAGATTCCGAATGACGGCCATTTTCCAGACCAGATAGAAAACAACTTAGTATGGTGCGATTCGGTTTTTACCGGTTTAAAATTCAACACCCAAAGAATTACTACTAGCGGGGCACCACTGCTATTTGCAGAGCGAATATTTCACCAGGAAGCTAAAACTGTATTGTTTTATCTACAGATCGATGGCCAACCCGTAGATACCACCAAATGGCTCCAACCAAATCCTTTTGTTCCGGTGCTAAAAAAGAACGTCGGTTTAAACCTATGGGAAACCATAGCCTTCCCCACAAAGCTCGATTCTTTAGACCTGGATTGGCGCATTTTTGCAAGATCGGCCTCCGATTCCAAAGGTCCTGCCATGGCCTTTATTTCTGCCCTGCAAATAATGCAGTTTAAAAAAATCACTCCTGCTTATAATATAAAAGTGATTATGGACTTTCAGGAGGAAATGGGTTCTCCCCAACTTCCTAAAGCGGTAGAGGACAACAAGGAATTATTAAAAGCAGAGATGGTATTGATTATGGATGGCACCAGACACCTATCTAACCTCCCTACCCTCACTTATGGTGCGAGGGGTATTGCCACGGCCACCTTAAGGGTCTTTGGCCCTAGATACGACCTACACAGTGGTCAATACGGTAATTTTGCCCCCAATCCCGTATTTGATACCGCAAAACTCTTGGGCAGCTTAAAGGATGAGGACGGTAAGGTTACCCTACCGGGATTCTATGACGGCATCACCCTTAGCGACAAAGAAAAACAACTACTGAACAGCCTTCCAGAAAACAAGGACAGTATTATGCAAACTTTGGGAATCGCTATGGCAGATGCAGTAGGGAATAGTTATCAGGAATCCTTGCAGTATCCCTCCCTCAACATTAGGGGACTTAGAGCTGCATGGGTAGGTAATGCGGTCCGCACCGTAATTCCCTCAGAGGTAATTGTGGAGTTCGATATGCGTTTGGTTCCCGAATCGGATGGAAATCGATTAATGGAACTCTTAAAAAATCACATTCAGCAACAGGGGTATCACTTAGTGGATGCTATCCCTACAGAATTGGAACGGCAAAACTTTAAAAAACTAGCCTCGTTTACCTATAAGCTGGGATCTAATGCATACAGAACGGATTTTGAAAGTCCAGTGGGTGTAATGCTAAATAAGGCCTTGAGTAGAATATATGGAACGGATTATGTCACTATGAGGACTACGGGCGGCTCCCAGCCCATTGCTCCTTTTATTAAAACACTGGGTATTCCGGCAGTATCCATCCGTATTCCCAATCCGGATAACAATATACATGCTCCCAACGAAAACCTGAGATTGGGTAACTTTCTAGAAGGCCTGGAAACCTGTTTGGCAATATTGGATCAGCCGATTGAGTAAATTTAGAAGAAATACTACAGGTATTTTGTCTTGAACGGTGCCAGCACCATTCTCAAAAAAATATAAATATTCCTTTGTCATATAGTACGGCACCGGTGAAATGATCCGTAAATTAAATTCCATTTTTCTTCGGTGTCTTCACTGTTATTGTTAATTACAATTTCAATCCTGTCCTTTTCTTTAACCTAATTTACTTATCAAAAGTGCCTTTCTCTACAAACGCATTGAGGATTTTTAGGAGTAAACCTTTTCTTTGGCAACATTACCTACACCTGAAACCTCATACAAATCTTAAGGTCAGCGGATTATCCAACTCTTCAAGATCATAATACGTCAATAATCCGCTATTTAAAATTTAAATAAGACATTGGTGATTAAATAGATTTTATAAAAAAATATAAATACATTAGATTAGTCCCTGAGAAACCTGAATAAACCCAACTTATTCCATTGTCCTATGGTAATGGCTTATGGAATAAAACTAATCAACCAACTAAGATTATGAAGAAAAATTACTTATTTGCACTAATGCTATTTGTTGCTATTGGATGTAAAAACAGCGCGAAAACAGAGCATAGGATTAAAAAGGAACCTATAGGGATAGATAATATCGCCTATAAATGGGGCGAAATGGCGCTGACCGCAACCGCTTATGATACAGATCGATTTCAACCTAGACCAACGATTACTTCCCGCTACTTGGGGTTGATTTTTGTCGCTATTTTTGATGCCTGGTCCCGTTTTGATGAAAATGCAATTCCGGTATACCTTAACGATGTAGAGAGAAGACCCGCCCAAGAACATTCATTGAAAAACAAGGAAATAGCAATTAGTTATGCTGGATTTCGAGCGATGAGTGAGTATTATTATTCTGATAAAGAATTGTTTGCTGATTTCATGAAGGAACTAGGTTTAGATCCAAATAACGAAAGCTTAAATCCCACTACCCCAGAAGGAATTGGCAACTTAGCTGCAAAGGCGGTAATTGCGGCCAGAATTGGCGACGGTGCCAATCAATATGGTGAGGAAGAAGGCTCAAATGGAGTTCCCTATTACAATTACGTAGGTTATGAGCCTATCAATTCTGCGGATAATAATGTGGATATAAATCGTTGGCAACCTAAATATTTTTCGGATGGAATGGGAGGCAAATTTGCCCCAGGATGTTTAACTCCTTTTTGGGATAAAGTAAAACCCATAGCCCTAAAATCTGGCGACCAATTTAGACCAGGACCACCGCCCATGGTGGGTTCTAAGCAATTAGAAGAGGAGGTTAAGGAGGTTGTAGAAATGCAGGCCAACCTTACCGATTACCAAAAAGCATTAGTAGAATTTATGCGAGATGGCCCACAATCAGTTCAACAAGCCGGACATTGGTTGCAATTTGCTCAAGAGGTATCGATTCGAGATAATCATACACTGGACCAAGATGTGAAAATGTATTTTTTTAATCAAGTTGTTGCTATGGATGCTTTTATTGCATCTTGGGATTCAAAAATGTTCTATGATTATGCTAGACCCTACGCATTGGTACATACCTATTATGATGATCAAAAAATTAAAGCTTGGGGAGGTGAGGACAAGGGAATCATAGAACTGGACGGAAACCAATGGAGACCCTATTCCCCGGAAACCTTTTTATGTCCGCCGTTTCCAAGTTATGTTTCCGGGCATA
Source organism: Arenibacter lacus (assembly GCF_008711145.1). NCBI lineage: Bacteria > Pseudomonadati > Bacteroidota > Flavobacteriia > Flavobacteriales > Flavobacteriaceae > Arenibacter > Arenibacter lacus. Next base: position 48,539 of record NZ_VVIN01000014.1, on the reverse strand, counting down.
GTACCATTAGCGGAGGTTGTGCAGAAGCCTTAAAAATGTGGACTGGAAGTGATGAGTTTGGCTCCGATGCACAATTGGTAGCAGGTGCAATGACAGAACCGAATAGTTTGGGAGACACCATTACTTTAGAATTTCCTACATTCACAGAAACTGCGGAAATGGCTGGTATTTCAAGAGTTTTAGGAGGCTATCATATTCAGGCAGACAACATAGCTGGACTAGAATTGGGAAGAGATGTAGCTAAAGAGGTTTGGCAGTTTTACAAGAAACATACAGGTGAAGATAACGAACTACAATAGTTAAATATGTGCCCCGGCCGATTGGCGGGGCACATATACTTTTCAATAGAGATTCATTCCCTAAGCGAAGAAATTATGGCAACCTTAATTCCTTTTCCAAGTAAAATACTCCAATATTTAATTTAAAATGAGGTGGAACCCTTCTTATGTTCTTGTCCATTTTTCATCTAAAAAGGACTAAATTACTTATCTTTAAAGGTAGTTAGACACAGTTCCTGCCCTTTTTTTTCAATTACGGAAGTAAACTTTTATTTTAAAATTACCTCCTATGATTCGGAATGTTTACTTAGATACTCCCTTCCTATAAAAATCTCTTTATGAAAAAAATATTGGTAAAAGAAGGCTTATTCGTTATGGGGTGTGATAAGAATCCAAGCATTGAGGATCATTTTTTTTATCAAGACCTTATCATTGTGGAATGGATAGCATAAGACATAAGATTCAACTTCTTCCCAAGGGCGATGTACACAGCCATTTACATCTAAGTGCTCGCTTAGACTTACTTAAAGCTCAGTATCCGCACTTAGACCTTCCCCTACCCCAATATTACGACGGCTTTATGGGAATGATGGAGTTTATTAACCAACACATTAAACCTTTTTTGAACTCTTCGGAGAAGGCCATTGCCCTTATGGATCTGGGAATAAGGAGTAGTATAGCAGACCGTGTAACCCGCTTGGAAGCTAGTGTGGACTTAAACCTTATTAGGCTTTTTGGAAATTCGATAAAAGAATTCATCGAAGCAGTGGAAGGTTTAAAGCAAAAGTACGTGGGGGTAATCGATTTTAGGCCGGAAATCGGTATTAATAAGGACAGTTCAATTGATCTTATCAATGGATTAGCCAGGTCTTGTTTTGAAAGTGGTGTGTTCTACGGATTAGACATTTACGGAAACGAAAAAGGAAGGGATTTAAGCGGTTTTCGGCAACTATTTCTGAATGCCAAATACAAGAACCTTAAAACCAAGGTCCATATTGGGGAATTTGGGGGACCCGAAACCATAGAAGAGGCTATTATGCATCTAGAGCCCGATGAAATTCAGCACGGCATACATGCAGTAAAATCCGCCAAAACCATTCAAATGATCCTAGAAAGGGGCATAAGGCTTAATATATGTCCTCAAAGCAATATTGCCCTAGGAGCGGTTGCAGACCTACATACCCATCCCATTAGAAAGCTGTACGACGCTGGAATTAATTTAACCATCAATACGGACGATCTGCTACTCTTTAACGCTAGCCTAACAGACCAATATATAAGTCTTATGGAGCAAGGTGTTTTTTCTTTCAACGAAATAGATGGCATACGTTTAAACTCTTTACAATAATTTTCAATTCACCTAGCGCTTCAACCCCCGGACAGCAGTGAAACACAAGATTAAAACTGTAGCGTTTACCCTGATATTCTCATGGAAGTCTTAGCCCTTTTCTCTCCCTGGCTAAACCATTTATTAAAATTAGTTACATGAGTATCCGTAAATTAAATTATTTTCCCTGTAACGCACATTTTTTGCAAACAGAAATATTTAAACAATAAAGCACTTACCTAATGCGGTAGTAACCATTCGCAAATTGGATAAAATTACTTATTTTTATACTAACTAAGTGTTAGTCAGCACTATACACCATTAAAAAGACCATTAACTAAATACCCGATATTATGAAAACTTTTGAAGAATACCTAGCTAGAGCCGGCTTTGTTGGAATTGTAATTATTATCTCAATGAGCCTTTTATTAATTCAGTCCTGCAAAAATGAAACGAAGGAGAAAAAGCAGGAAACCGAGAAAATAGTTAAGGAGAATGTTATAGAAATTATAACAGAGAACATGGATTTTCAAATGCCAGATACTATCACTTCAGGATGGAATACCTTTCGCTATAAAAATCTATCACCGCAAACACATTTTTTCCTGGTAGATAAGTACCCAGAGGGAAAGACCGCAAACGATGCAGAAAATCTAGTATCCCCCGTGTTCGATAGTGCTATGAAATTAATTATGGAAGGAAAGGTTGAAGAAGGGTATGCCGAGTTTGAAAAACTCCCAGAATGGTTTGGCGAAGTAGTATTTGTTGGGGGTTCTGGATTAGTCTCACCCGGCCAAATAGGGGAGACAACTCTTAAATTAGCGCCTGGTAAATACGTTATTGAATGCTATGTAAAAATGAGCAATGGTATTTTCCACACCTCTATGGGAATGACAAAAGATTTAGTAGTTTCCAATACCGATTCGGGTAATAAGCCCTTGACTGCTGATGTAGACATTAGCATTTCCAGTACCGAGGGAATTGTCTTTAACGACTCCGTTAGTGCTGGAAAACACACTTTTTCTGTATTCTATAAAGATCAAATTGCACATGAACATTTTGTTGGTCATGATATTCATCTTGTAAAGTTGGAGGAAGATGCCAATCTGGAGGAATTGGAAGTATGGATGAATTGGTCGGATCCTAAAGGTTTAATAGACCCTTCACCCAAAGGTGTAACCTTCATTGGAGGCGTTAATGATATGCCTGCAGGCAATACCGGCTATTTCACGGCAACTATAGAGCCTGGTAAATATGCCCTCATTTCCGAGGTGCCCAATGCGTCCAGTAAAAATATGCTGAAAACATTTGAGGTGGCTAAGTAACCTAAGCTAAAGGCTACAATCAGCAACTTTTGAGGGATCCTGTGTTCGGCAACATCCGTTCCCTGGTTATCTTGGGAGCATAAGATGCAGCATTTGATGAACTATAGGTTCCCCACCATTTTCATAACCTCTTCCCTATAACTTCTGCCTACCGGAATTTTAATGGATCCCATCCCAATTTGATGGCTCTCAATAATTTCCATGTGCCTTTTAGAAACAATATAAGACTTGTGCACCCTAATAAATTCGGTTGGACTCACAATTTCAAAAACATCCTTCATATTTTGCCTAGAAAGTATTTTCTTGGTTTTGGTATGAAAGGTTAGGTAGTTGCCTTCCTTCTCCAAATATAAAATATCCTGAGTATTGATTTTATGAAGTTGCGGGCCGCTTTTAATATATATCGTCTTATCTCGCTCTATTGCCCTTGATGGGTTGCTCGCTGGAGTCTCAGGCACAAGTAAACTTTTAGCCTTGGCAACCGCCTTTAAAAAGCGCTTAAAACCTATGGGTTTCAATAAATAATCTACCGTGTTATGATCGTAACTCTCCAAGGCGTATTCCGAATACGCTGTAGTGAAAATTACTTTGGGTTTTTGTTCCAAAACATTTAGGAATTCCATTCCCGTTAATTTAGGCATATTGATATCCAAAAACAGCAGGTCTATCTTATTTCGCTGTAAATAATCTAACGCTTTCACCGGGTCCCTAAAACTAGCTTCCACTTGTAGCAGGTCTGTTTCCTCTGCATAGCGCTGCAGCACCTGTATAGCTTTGGGCTCATCATCTATGATTATGGTTTTAATACTACCCATCTGTCTTAATATTCAATGCTACCGTAAACCTATCCGCTGTTTCCGAAATATCTAAGGTATGGTTTTTAGGGTAAATTAAATCTAATCGTCGTTTTACATTCTCCAATCCTATCCCAGAAGCACTCTCTGATCCCCCCTTATTGTTAAACGTTTTATTTACTACCTTAAAGCGAATATTTCCATCACTTGCGTCTACCATCATATTGATAATGGAACTTTCGTCCATACTAAACCCGTGTTTAAAAGCATTTTCCACAAAGGGCAATAAAATCATGGGAGCAACCGCTACTTGATTTAAATTTCCCTTTTTATCAAAATTGATTATAAAATCATTCTCATCATATCGCAACTTCTGAATTTCTATAAAACTCTCAATGTAATCTACCTCTTTTTTTAAAGACACAAAGGACGAATTGCTCTCGTATAACATATACCGCATTAGGTTAGACAATTCGCTTATTCCGGTAGAAAGCTCGTCTATCTTATGTTTTTGGGAGATGGAGAACAAGTTGTTTAGGGTATTGAACAGGAAATGTGGATTAATCTGCGCCTTCAAAAAATTTAATTCCGTCTTTAGCTTTTCCTGGGTAATCTGGTTCCGTAGTTTTTCATTTTTAAACCATTCCAAAGTAAATGCATAGGCAAAGGATATCACCGTATAAAAAACGAAAAGCGCCATATGTAAACCGAAGGATGGGAAAAGGAATACCTCCTTTCGTGGGTCGTCGTAATAGTTCACGTATTTATTTAAGATTATACTTAAGCCCATTGCCAAGAAAATAGTAACACCTAATTTAAGCAGGTACGATCTAGTCTTTTTATCTTGAAAATAGGTTTTTAAAAACGCAAATATATTGGTATAAAAAACCAAGGCACACAAGCCCACCGTAATAGCAGTAGCCAGGGTAAATCTGTGGTCAAAGGTTATTAAAACCTTTTCTTCCAAACCATTAATTTCCTCTTCAATAATCTCTACAGTAGACACCCCAAAAACCCTAGTAATGAAGTAATAACTAAGGGTCCAAAAGAGCATGTGTAAAATTATGATCAAGGTTTTTCTAAGCATGTGTCATGGGTTTCTCCATAAAATTAGCATTTATAGTGAATATGACTAGGGCTGTTTTACAAACAACCATAATAAAGTGATCAACAACCTAGATTGGAAATTTACGACTAAATAACAGAGAGGGGTTCTTTGGTCCCACTTACCTACCCTACATAACAAACATTTTCACAATTTAAGATCTGTTCTTAATCTTGTTTTAAGCAAGACACTCCCTACCTATTAAAGCCCATTTGCGGATCCTCTTGCCAGCCACCTAATAATCTTTAAATACAACTATCATGAAACACTCTATTCTTCTTATCCTATGCATTATGGTTAGCTTCCTAGTTCATGGACAGCAAAATTTAGGAACCCGGATGGACGAGTACCTGCAGCGAACGGAATCTTTAGGTTTCTCCGGAGCAGTACTCCTATCCAAAGATGGTGAAACCCTATTAAATAAAGGCTATGGCTATGCAGATAGGGAAAACAAGAAAAAAAACACGGCCAATGCTATTTTTTCAACAGGATCCGTTACCAAACAATTTACGGCAGCGGCTATTATGAAGTTGGAAATGATGGGAAAATTAAAAACCACCGATAAAATTACTGTTTATTTAGAGGAGGTACCCCAAGATAAGACCAATATTAGCATTCACCACCTACTCACCCATACCTCCGGATTACCAGGAGCCATTGGTGACGATTTTGAGGAAATCTCCAAAGAAGCCTATCTAAAACAAGCCCTAAACTCGGATTTAAAATTTAATCCCGGAGAGAATTTTAACTATTCCAACGTTGGCTACTCTTTACTGGCAATAATTATAGAAAAGTTGAGCGGAGTAGATTATGAGGAATTCCTCAATACTCACCTATTTACTCCAGCTGGAATGGATCACACAGGCTATCGACTTCCCAAATGGGATACCACAAATTTTGTTCACATTTATAATGGTACTAAGAACAATGGTTCCACCAAACAATTTACAAATCCAACATGGCACCTTAAAGGCAACGGGGGCATCTTGTCTACCACCAGCGATATGCTTAAATGGGTAAAGGCCTTAGAAACGGAAAAAATACTTTCTTCTGAGGCCAAGAATAAAATGTGGACACCTTACAAGAACGATTATGGTTATGGCTGGGATGTGTTGGATGATGGCGCATTAAGACAGCACGATGGCGGTAGTACATTGGGTCTAAGTGCAGAATTACGATGGTTTGTAAAAGACAACATCATTACCATGCTATTTACCAACGCCACCATCAACGGAAAATTAGCCTTTTATGTGGTGCGGGGCGATTTAGAAGCATTGGCAATGGGAGAGCAAGTTCCGCTTCCTCCAAAGTTTAATAAGGTAGAAGTCAATACCGAAACGTTGATAGGAACCTACCAATTACCATCTGGTCAGCAATTTAAAATTGAAGACAACACTGGAACCTTAGCATTAATGGTAGACAATCAGGAAATGTTGGATTTAATTTCGGATCCCGATAATTACAGTCCTAATAGTCCAGCCATGCAGTTAAACGAAAAGTTCCATAAAGCCTTTAACAAAGCCTTCAAAGAGAATGATTATAGTGGGTTCTCCTTTACCAATGCGAAGGATCTATTGGAAAGGGAAATTAAGAATGAAATTAAAATGGAAGGCCTGCAAAATCCCAAATACAAAGTGTTGAAATCATTTTTGTCCCAAAACAATAAAAATGCCTACATCACCCAAGTCGCTTTGAGTGACGATACTAATTTTAACGATGAATGCCTACTATTAAGTATCGTAACCGAAAACGGCAACTTTAAAGGGCTAGCGGTGAATTTTGATGTAATTGGACCCATGGAGCTATCCCTATACCCCATTGGGGAGAATAAATTACAGGCTTACAACCTAGACCTTAAAATGGGTGCCATTCTATCCCTACTACCCCAAAATGACCGCCACCTCTTACGGGTAAACAATATGGATATCCCTAATGTTAAGAAGGTAAAGTAGGCTCGGTAACTATTGTAAAATATTAGGGATGTAACTACTCCTTTAGCTGCCCTATCACGCTAACTAACCCTATAACCCTAATCCATAGCAGAATTCTATAATAAAAACTAATAGCATGAAAATAAAGTCTAACCTCCTTCAACTGATTCTAATAGTGCTATTGCCCCTCATATCTCAATCCCAAGAGCATACAATCACAGGGAAGGTGGTAGATGGCAACAATTCTCCCCTAGAATTTGTGAACGCCATGCTCTATAAGGCAGACAGTTCTTTTATAAAAGGCACTGTGACCGATGCCAATGGGGTTTTTAGCTTAAATAATCCCCAAGCTACAGTCGCCTATCTAAAACTGCAATCCTTGGGATTTAAAGAGGTACTAACACCTATTACCTCAGCAACATCCAACATTCAATTAGGTACCATCACTCTAGAAAATGATGAGGTGGTATTGGATGAGGTGGTGCTTACCGCAGAAAAACCCCTTATAGAACGCCGGTCCGATAGATTAATCGTTAATGTGAGTAACAGCATTCTAGCAACAGGCAGCAACGGATTGGAACTTTTGGAAAGATCCCCAGGTCTTTTTATTGAAGACGGCGGCATATCGCTACGAGGACGAACAGGAGTAAATATCCAGATAAACGGGCGGCAACAACGATTGTCTGCCTCAGAATTAAACACTTATTTACAGTCCATTCCCTCCTCCCAAATAGAGAAAATAGAAATCATCCACAATCCATCTGCTGCTTTCGATGCCGAAGGTTCTGCCGGACTGGTAAATATTGTCTTAAAAAGGGATGGTAACTTAGGGACTAATGGGAGTGTAAACGCCTCCTATGGACAAGGAATTTATGATAGGAATTCTGAGGGGCTGTCCTTAAATCACCGGAGTAGAAAAACCTCCTTCTATTTAGGTCTCAACCACAACCTAAATCAAGGGTACAACCAATTATTCACCATCAGGAGGTTCTCTGAAAATGGAGCGGTTAAAGAAACCTTCGATCAAAATTCAAAATCCAAAACCCCCACCCATGCTTACCTCGCAAATATAGGGATGGATTATAGCATTGGGGAGCGTTCCACACTTGGGGCCGACCTTACTACCAACTGGTCCAGAGCAAACCAAGATGCCAATGGGAATTCTATAATCTTGGATGATACCAATACACAAACTGGCTCTTTCCTTACTGAAACAACCTCTAGAACTAACCGATTTAATTTTTCCATCAACACAAACTTCAGGACCGATTTTAGGGAGGATAAGGGAAGTTTTATCCTCAATATGGATTATGCTTCGTACGGTACGGATGCCGACCAACATTTTATCACAGATCTCACTGAAAGTGGTAATCGGTCTACGGATATATTAACCGGGGAAATTGAGGGGGATTTGAATTTATTTGTTCTAAAAGCAGACCTTAATGTAACTGAAAACCAATGGGGAGACCTTGGGTTGGGACTAAAATCGAGTTTCGTAACCAACGATAGTGATTTAGATTATTTTGATGTTAAAAATGGCAGTAGCGCCCCTAATAATCTCTACAGCAACCATTTTAAATACAGCGAGAATATTAATGCAGCTTATGTAAATTGGAAACTATCAAAGGAAAAATGGACCTACCAAATAGGGCTACGTACAGAACATACCCATATAGAGGGAACACAGTTAGACGGCCCTCTTAAATTTAAGCGGGATTATGTACAACTATTTCCCAGCTTCTTTTTGGAATACAAACCTTCGGAAAAAAACACCTTTGGGTTTAATGCCAATAGGAGAATAAATAGACCCAATTACAATCAGCTTAGTCCATTTAGGGCCTTTGTAGATATCACTACTTCCAGAGTAGGGAATCCTGAATTGATGCCAGAAATTGCCAACAACGTAGAGGTTATATATAATTACGACAATTGGTTAGATCTAAGTTTGGCTTATAGTAATACCTCGGATAGAATACTACCCGTACTTATCCAGGATGATGCCAACCAATCTACCGCTGTGCAATTAGTAAATATTGATGATTACAACTACCTAGGTCTAAATGCCAGTGTTTCCTTAAAACCGCTTAAATCACTCACAAGCAGGTGGGATTTGGAGTTTTTCTATAACGAGTTCCTAGGAGTTGTAAATGGCTTTAATCTCAGCGAAAAAGGGTCAGCTTTTAGAATTAGGTCTTATAATACCTATAGGTTTGGCAAGGGATGGTCCACAGAACTCAGCGGATTTTACCAGCCCCTTTATAACTTTGGAATCAGCAGCTTTGAATCGCGCTGGAAGGTAGATTTCGGCATCCAAAAATCTATCTTCAAGGAGAATGGAAAAATAAAATTTGCCATCACCGATATATTTTGGAAGTACTATCCCAGAGGGTATACAGATTTTGGGAATATCAACGAAGATTTTAGAAGCCTTCGCGATACACGCGTAGCTACCCTATCCCTCACTTATAATTTTGGCAATAAGAAAGTAAAGGTCAATAAAAATGAAGGAGGGGCCAAAGAAGAAAAAGAAAGAACCTAACTGCAATACCGGTTACGTATAGCAGTGTACTTAGTTTTCTCGCTCCTCCTGCAATCACCAACTTAATCATTGGTGTATTACAAGCATGAATGAGCGTTTATACAGCATTATTTAATAGATATTTCATCCATGAATATCCAGGCATCCCCTTCTCTCACGTGCCATTCCGGTAAGGTCTCCCTATTTTTGGCGGAAATTTTAATATGGGAAACGGCTTGTTTCTCAAAACTGGCCTCAATTCGTTTAATTATGGGTTCCCTTTTCTCCTCAGTTTCCAAACTTTGGTCCAAAACGGTAGTAAAAGTTTCCCCATCCCCTGATACGGAGATAGTAACCTGGGTGGGGAGCATTACGGAGGTAGCTCCTATGTCTTGGTAGTAGTTAAGCCCTACAAAAGATAACTCCTTAGCATTGCCCAATTCTACCACCACTTCAAAATCCTCTTTTGGAATCCCCTGCCAGTTGGGATCGTCCCCCCGAGCAGTAGCAAACTTATTATTGATTAGGGCCCTATCCCCACCACCACTATAAGTTTCGTTATAGGCATTGGTGTAGCGTACGGAGGCCTGCTCCAACAATCCGGTAGAAAACATCTTTATCAATGGGAATCCGATGGGTTCTCCTTTTCTAAAGGTTTGTGCCCTTAGATCAATGGAAGAGGTATAAGTTATGGGCTCAGTATAACGCTCAGCGTCCCTAGTAGGCTCGGAACCGTCCAAGGTGTATCTTATATCATATTGATCTAGTTCGTTAAACAGCTGCAGTGTAAACACCTTATTTTCCTTGTCATAATTCACCTCGTAGTTAGGGGTCATAGCACTACCTGCAAAATTATAACCCAATTCCTGAAACCGATCCAACTGATGATCTAACTTCTTTATAAAATACTCCTTATCCTTATTTTCAGATCTAGTCCAGAGTGCCTCCGAAAGTGCACTTAGCCTAGGGAGCATCATATATTGTGCGTGACTCAAAGTTTCTATCTGTTCTGTCCAAAGATTGGCTTGTCCCCCCAATATATGGTGTCTTTTATCCGCTAGGATATCCGTAGGAATGGGATTGAAATCGTACACCTTCAACAAATTATTATAACCGCCCCAGGAAGGAGGTTCAAATTCACTTTTCCCCTGGCCATGGTCAAAGTACAATGGGTCTCCGGGTGACATTACCACGTCGTGTCCGGTATTGGCAGCCTCTATTCCACCAGCAACGCCTCTCCAAGACATTACGGTGGCCCTTTCGGGCAAGCCACCTTCCAAAATTTCGTCCCATCCAATAAGTTTTCGGTTTTTGGAATGAATAAATTTCTCCATTCTCTTTACAAAGTAACTCTGCAATTCCTCGCCGTTTTGTAGATTTTCCTCTTGCATTCTCAATGTACATTTATCACAATTCAACCAGGACTCCTTCCCTACCTCATCCCCTCCAATATGCAGGTATTCGTAAGGGAAGAGTGCTACCACCTCACTGATGATATTTTGTAAAAATTGGAAGCTGCCATCATTCCCTGCACAGTACACCCCGGTAATGTTCTTACTGTCACAAGAAAATTCCGGATAACACTGTAGCGCAGCCTCGGAATGTCCCGGCATTTCAATTTCAGGAATTACATCTATATACCGGTCCTTAGCATAGGCAACAATTTCTCGGATATCATCTTTGGTATAGTATCCTCCATATACCGTTCCGGAAGCATCTTTTTCGGTTACTTCAAAGTCTTCCCAAGGCTTTTTATTTTTCTTTACTTTTCGCCATGCCCCTTTATTGGTAAGTTCTGGGTAGGCATCGATCTGGATACGCCATCCAATACCATCTACCAAATGCCAATGAAATTTATTCATCTTGTGCATGGCCAAAATATCTATAACCTTCTTAACGGAATCCTTGGGCATAAAATGACGGGATACATCCAACATCATTCCCCGCCAACCAAAGGCGGGGGCATCATTAATAGTTATATAATTTAAAAGAGGCTCCTTTATGGAAGCCCTTGGAGATAATAATTGTTTTAAAGACGCTACCCCATAAAATATCCCTTGGTAAGTCGCACCTTGTATCAACACCCCCGTTTTATCTACGGTGAGACTATAGGAACCTACGGGATTATCTTCCTCAGAGCGCACCAAACTAATGGCGTTGGATTGACCGGTGTTGGTTACTTTTAAATTCAAATTAAAATTGCTCTCCAGAAAAGAGTTTATTTCTTCTGCGAGCTTTTTCGCCTCTTGGGTAGCATCTATTACAATGACGGTATTTTCACTGATTTTAAATGCCCCATCGTGGTAAGCAATCTGGTTGGGTTGCGGAATGATGCCTGTGATGACCGGTGCTTTCTTATTGCAGGAGGCAACTAGTATGTAGAGTATAGGAAGAATAAATTGGTAAGCTTTCATTGGTGGTCCCGTTTTGTTATTTGGTAAAAATAATCAAATCCAACAGCGCACCAATTTTTTGATTTTCCATGACATATAGGGTTCATCAAACAGTGTGATCCTCAATCATTTATTTATTAGCTAATTTTAGACATAGTATGCTCCTTTATTTATTTGATTACACCAAGGCTTAAAATCGGATCCATTTCGCTTTAAGACAGTTGATAAACCCTCAGTTATAACCGCTACTATGGAAGCACACCATCAACCTTGCTTTTCAAGTAAAAAAGTGCTATTATTAGCTTAGGTTAAAGGGTAATTACCCCAGGGAAAATCCACGAAGCATGGGACTAAAACTATCGATGTTATTTCCACGATGGCCCGAACAGAATAAGAGGAGACTGAAACTACGCGTAGAGAGTAAAAAACCTTAGTACCTGAACCCTTGGCACCTACCCCTACATCCGAGCGGTGCAAACCGTTTTCCCATGGAATTTTAAAAATAGTTAATCGTAAAAAATGTACCTATATGAATGACAATAGAAAAGCCTATAGCACCCTTCCAAAAATTAAAAAATTACAATGGCATGCCCAGCATTGGGAATCCGATCTTCGGTATATGGAAGACGAAGTCAGTTTTGTTGAACAGCTATTAAAGGCCGATATTTATAAACCCAACACCCCTAATCTTTTTGAAAAACTTCAGAAATATGCAGCTAGGCTGGGGGAATTTGAGGCCCGAAAAACAAGGCTTCGACAACTAATATCGGAACACCAAACCCTTCTTGAAAACATTTCGAAGTCCGACCAAGAAACAATAGAATCTTCCGTTGGTCACAAACACGATGATTTGGAAATGGAGGTTTTGCATTGCACGGACAACTTTAAGGAATTAAAGGCCGAAATCTTCAACTTTCTAAGCAGCACTATTAAAAAATCCTAAGTCACACTTGGGGATTCCCATTGAAAAATTGGGAATCCCCAACTTTGAACTATAACCACATAGATAGAAAAACTATTATAGTTCCATGGTTATTGCCCTAAAATCAACCCATACATTTTTGTTTTTTTCCTTAGTTTTATCCCTTGGCCAAAAAATTTATGTCAAGGAGCCAGAGAACTTATAGCCTTTAAAACCCTATTAGATCTTCTTTGCTTCCATAAAACCGTTTCTAATAATTAATCCAACTAGTTTAAAATGCAAAAGAGAAATCAAATTACCTCAGGGCAGGCCCGCCTAAACGGAAACGGGCAGGCCCATGAGGCATCGGAAGGAAAATGCCGATTACAAATCCACCCAAGGGTCGGAGCAACTTGCCTGACGGCAGTCAGGTTCAAATCTCACTTAGTGAGTAAAGTGTTTACATGGAGTTTACTCCTTCTTATCCCTACGCTTTTAATGGGCCAAGCGTCAAATTTTGGTGTTATCCCACAACCAAATCACCTAGAAAGCAAATCTGGCACCTACACTTTTGGGGAGGTCGTCCAGATTTCAGGAAATAATGAACGACTTGATGCCTTAGTACAATATGCGTCTAACATCTTCACCGAGGAAAACAATTGGCGTACCGAAAAGGGCCAAAACCATAGGAAGTCAGACCTAAGACTAGAACTAAACCAAAAGGAAGATCAGGCCGAGGGCGCCTACCGATTGGAGGTCAACAAAAAGGGAATCCTTATCTCCGCTGCCAATGAACAAGGTATATTCTATGGTCTGCAGACCCTACGGCAGTTAGTATCCCAACAGCAAGGAATAAATTTGGCATATGTTAGTATCACAGACGCTCCCCGATTTGGTTGGAGGGCTTATATGTTAGATGAAGGACGCTATTTCCAAGGGATGGACCAGGTTAAGAAATTACTAGACGAAATGGCCCGACTAAAAATGAACGTCTTCCATTGGCATTTGGTAGACGATCAAGGCTGGAGGATAGAAATAAAGAAATGTCCTTTATTGACCGAAGTTGGATCTAAAAGAAAAAGCACTCAAGTAGGTCCTAGAAAATGGGACAGTCCCATACAATCCGGGGAGCCCCATGAAGGTTATTATACACAGGAAGAAATTAAGGAGATTATAGCCTATGCAGAGGAGCGATATATAACGATAGTACCGGAGATAGAAATGCCAGGTCATTCATCTGCCGCAATAGCCGCCTACCCTTGGTTAGGTTCGTCTGGAAAACAGATAGAAGTCCCTATCAACTTCGGGGTAAGTGAAGATATCTTTAATGTAGCCGACCCAAAAGTCTACGATTTCCTTACCGATGTATTGGATGAGGTGATGGCCTTATTCCCTTCCAAAGTTATCCATATTGGGGGTGATGAAGCAAAGTACGACCATTGGGAGAATTCTGAGGAGATTAGAGCGTATATGAAAAAGCACAACTTACCGACCTTTGCAGATTTACAAGTGGATTTCACCAATAGAATATCTAATTATATTGAAAGTAAAGGAAGAAAAATGATGGGATGGAACGAAATTCTAGGGAAAAACGTTCATGAGTACCAAGCGGAAAAAGATGGCGAAGCAGAAACCGAACTATCCAAAAATGCAGTAATCCATTTCTGGAGAGGAGATATTAAATTGATGACGGAAGCTGCCGAAGCTGGGTATACCATTGTGAACTCTTTACACACGGAAACCTATTTGGATTATTCTTATAGCAGTATTCCCTTAAAGCGGGCCTATGATTTTAACCCCGTACCGAAGGATCTAGACTCCAAGTACCACAACAGAATTATTGGGACGGGTACCCAGATGTGGGGAGAATGGATTCCTACTAGTGGTTATATGGATTTTATGACCTTTCCCCGTATAGCGGCCTATGCAGAAGTAGGTTGGACACAGCCCCAGCAAAAGGATTTTGATCGATTTATTAAAGTACTTCCCAAGCTAATGGAAATATGGAAAGACAAAGAGATTTATTATGCTCCCTTAGAGGAAGCCATGCCTAAATAGAGGGTATGCGCAACTAGGATTGGTACAGGATTAGGGAGGTAAGGATGTTACAAGACTTATCTCCCTTTCTTACCTTAAGATGTCTCCCTTTTAACGAATTACCCGCCCGTCTTCCATTAGAATAATTCTATCCGTACGTTTGGCAAAATCCTTATCATGGGTTACTACCAGGAGCGCCAAGCCTTCTTCTTCCTTTAGGCGTTTAAAAATATGGAAAACATTTTCCGAATTATGACTATCCAAATTTCCGGTAGGCTCATCGCCCATAAGTATAGTGGGGTTATTAATTAAAGCTCTGGCAATGGCTACCCGCTGTTTTTCACCCCCAGAGATCCTAGACGCTTTCTGTTTGGCCAATTGATCTATATGAAGCATTTTGAGCTTTTCCATTGCGTCGTGCTCTATTTCTGCTGTGGATTTCTCTGCTAGTTTTTTTGCGGGAAGCATCACATTTTCCAACACGCTGAATTCCGATAATAGATAATGGAACTGAAACACAAAGCCAATATGTTTATTTCGTATGCGCGAAAGATTAGTTTTGGGTTGTCCGGTCACCAATTTCCCATCTAAATAAAGTTCTCCGGTATAGTCCGTGTCCATGGTAGAGAGGATATAGAGCAAGGTTGATTTACCACATCCAGACTTCCCCATAATCGCAGCAAACTCTCCCTGTTCTACCCCAAAGGAGATATCTTTCAGCACATGAAATTCCTTGGGCTTATGAAAATACTTATCAATATTTTTAGTCTCTAGTACAAGCGTCATTGTTTCTACCTTTAAGTGCCACGGATAATACGTACGGGATCAATTCGTTTCGCCTTGCTTGCTGGCAGCCATCCTGCGATAAATGTAGAAAGTAAGGCAAAGGATATCCCTATAACATAATAGGCTATATTGTAATTAATGGGATAGGTAGTTATTGTGGGTAAGGCCTCGGTTTCAAAAGGCACCCTATCTATCAGCCTGGAAAAGACATAGCCAATAATTAATCCGAGAGTACCCCCAGAAACACCTATAATCATCGCTTGGCTCATAAATATCAATTGTACGTCCGTACCGGAGAATCCCGTGGCTTTTAAAATGGCGATATCCTTCATTTTCTCATAAATAAGCATGTTTAGAATATTGTAAATCCCAAATCCTGCTACAATCAGAAGGGTAATAGAAACCGCATAGGTAATAAGATTTCTGATGTTGGATCCGGTCTCAAATTGGGCATTGGCCTGATTGATATCCGTAGCGGTAACTTTAAATTGACTTACCAGGTTCTCTGCCATGGTAGGTGCCTTTTCTATATCGAAAAGTTTTATCTTGATATCCGTTATATAATTTTGTGCTTCTCCCAATATACGTTGTACCGTCTTTAGGTTGGCATAGCTCTGTACATTGTCTATATCGGCAATCCCGCTTTGATAGATCCCTACTATTTTTAAGGGAAAAACATCGCCCCTTACCGTGCTTACCTGTACTCTATCCCCCACGGCAAGGGACATTTTAGAAGCAAGGCCAGCTCCCAGCAATATCCCATTGTCTGTATTCTTAAGCGCTTCCGGACTCCCTCCAACAATATAATCACCCATATTGGAGAGTCGGGCTTCTTCCATAACATCCACGCCTATCAAGTTTCCTCCCAGTTCTATGGATCCAGAGAGATAAAAGATCTGAGCACGCAATTGAGGAGTGGCACCTTTTACCTCCTTGTTATTTTTCAAATAATGTAAAATGGGAAGTGCATTGTGAATTTTTTGCTGCCCCTGCTTAGGCTTTATGGAATGCACCATATTTACCGAATTCTTAAACGGTTCGTATAGCGCTACTGGCTGTTCTACACTCGGTTTAATTTCGTTGTAAAGATGTATATGGGGCGTCTGGTTTAAAATAAGGCTGTCTAACATTTGATTCAGTCCGGTCATAAAACTAACCAAAGTGATATAGGCCGCAATCCCGAAAGTTACCCCTAGGGCAGCAGTGACCGTAGATTTCCTTTTGGTAATCAAATGGGTCTTGGCTATGTTCAATATCACTTTCCAATTAATCATTGTTTGGGCTTTAACAACTCGGTTTCTTCATTAATTCCGGCCAATATTTCTACGCGTTCCAGATTTTGCAATCCCAGAGTAACCTCCAACACCCCATCTGGAGTATGTACTTTATTCCCATCGGTAAGATAGGTCTTGGGGATGGTTAAGGCATTTTCCTTCTCCGCAATAATTATGTTCCCCTCCCCTGCCAATCCAGGGTACAAGGTTTTGGGCGGATCATTAAAAGTGGCCTCGACCGTAAAGGTTTGCGATCGTTCGTCCTTTCTTGGATATATTTTCGTTACCGTTGCCGTGAATACCTGTGAGGGATAGGCATCCAAGCTTATTAAGGCTTTTTGACCTAGAGTCAGCTTAACAATATCCATCTCATCTACCCGCATTTCAATTACAAAGACGGAAGCACTACCTACCACTGCTAGGGGCTCCAAAATGCTTACCACTTCTCCAGGTTCCTTAAAAAGTGCGTACACCTTTCCGTTAATCTTACTACTAACGGTAAAGTCCTTGCTATTTATCCTTGCTGCCTCATAGTTGTTGCTAGCCTGCTGCAATTGGGTTTTTAGCTCGTTTTTGGTGCGGGCGTACCTACTTTTTAAAATGTTGCGGTTGTTTAGGGAAAGTTCATAGGCCAATTGGCGGTTATCTAGTTCCGTTTTGGACCCTATCTGTTGATCCCACAACCGTTTTTGACGAAAAAAATTGATGGAATCATTTCTAAAATTCAGGCTTGCCGCCTGTATTTGTTCTTCCAAATCCTTTAACAAGGCTGCACTACCACTATAATTCTCCTCTGCTAATTGCAGGGCAAGCTTTGCATTTTCGGTATTGAGTTTTGGGGTTTTATTAATTATCTGCATCAGGGGGGTACCCGGTTGTACTAAGTCGCCCTCCTCTACCAAGTTTTGATCCAATATACCACCCACTGCCGCATATACCCTATACAAACTATCTGGTTGTATAGTGGCAGAAGCATAAACAGATTCTGTCAACGACGATATTTTCGGAAAAACCCGCTCTTGTGGCCCTTCGCATGAGGTTAAGAACAAAACGGTTACCAAGAGTATCAAATAACGCATAATAGAATAATTATCTTCATTCAAAATAACATTAATTTGAGCTTTAAGAACATGAGCAAAGTCATTAGTCCAACTAATTTGAAAGCTTATTGCTCATTCCTCTTAATGGCCAAGATCAACCGATCTTAAATGTTGAAATATTGTTTTCTGAATAAATAGCCTTCTAACGAGTTGTGAACACCATCACTATTATTTGCCCGGGCTTGAGTAGTATGTCTACTAAAAAGGCTACTCATAAAGTAGCTTATAAGACCACTACTTTATAAATAACCTCTTCACATTGAATAAGGTTTAAGCTTCTGGTGTACTACCAAGCCCCACTGTTGTTAATCATCCGATACAAGCAAACAGACTAAAATCTTTAGGTGACAGCATATCGTTACAACAGCCCCATTATCCATTTAGGATCAACAATTAATCAAAATTGCCATTTAAATTAAGCGATCATCATGCCTCCATCTACCACTAGGGTGCATCCCGTTATATAGCTACTCTGATCTGAGACTAGGAAAAGGGCCATTTCAGCAATTTCTTTCGATTCTGCATACCTATCTAAGGGAACTGTAGACTGGAATCCCTTTTGTACATCAAGCGGACTATTTGGTGAAATGGATTTTTCTATACGTCGCATCATTATTTGTTTACGGGACCTGGATGAATGGTATTCACCCTTATTTATAAATAGTTATGACGCCCGTCATATCCCCACCCTACTTCCTTTAAATCCTTACAAATACAGTTTATCCCTGACCAAAATCATAGCAATTGGAAGTAAGGTGGACTATTTTTATGCAAAAGCACTAAATGAAAGACCAATGAACACCATCTTAATACCTACAGATTTTTCCAAAAACTCAAAAAACGCACTCTTGTATGCGCTAGACCTATTTAGGCATACCCCTTGTCATTTTATTATCAGCTATATTAATTTGGATGGCACGGACTATAAGGAAAGGCCCATCTATAATTTTGGAACCAATATTTTGGTAGAAAGAGCTCCTAAGGGTATTCAGGAGAAATTAGAGGACCTTAAGAAGCTTGTTTACTCCACCTCCTCAAAAGGCACTCAGCATTTGTGTAGCCTTATTTGTGAGGAAGGGTTCTTTGTTAAGGCCATTCAAAAACTTATTCATGATAAGAACGTAGATCTTATAATTATGGGTACTAAAGGAGCAACGGCCCTTAAGGAGTTTTTTACGGGCTCGCATGCTGGCGATGTCATTACCAAGGTAGGATGTGATGTTTTGGTGGTACCCCATAAAGCCCGATACAAAGGTTTTAAGCAGCTGGTCTTTCCTGTGGATTTTGAGTTGCCCATAAATGACACCCTCCTAAAAAAGATGGATAACCTGGTTGGTTTACAACCCACCCAAATTCACTTACTATACGTCACTAAATCAGATATTCCTCTTTTTAAGGAAGTGGAGGCCCTGCAACGCCAATGGGTTAAACGCATCTCTGAAACTCTAAATAAACCGGTTAAATTTCATAGAGTTATATCAAAAAAAGTGGAGGATGGCATTCAGTCCTATACCGATGAAATTTCGGCAGACCTCATCGTCATGATCTCCAAGGAATATGGGCCCTTTCATAAACTATTTATGGACACTACCGTAGAGGAGGTAAGCTTTAATACCAAAATCCCTCTTCTGTCCATACAAGTCTAACGGTACGGGATGTTTTACAATCCATAACAAGTAAAAAGTACCAATGGTAGGTAGTGTTTATAATCCGGACTAAGCTGATTGTTATCATGGTGTGCTGCTAACTTTTCGGTTAGTTTTAATAATTAATAAAAAACACAAGGCTATGGTACGTATTCTATTACCCACGGACTTTTCAGATAATTCATTTCAAGCAATTCAATATGCCCTTAAGCTTTATAAGGAAGCGGAGTGTACATTTTTTCTATTACACACCTATACCCCAGCAGTGTACCAAACCGAATACTTGTTGGGAAGTCCAGGACAAATAGGCCTGGGTGATGTATTACAGGAAAGTAGCATGTCGCAACTGGAAGAATTAAAGAGGAAACTGGATAACAAGAATCCCAAGCACCACTTTATTGTCCATTCGGCATTTAATACCCTAGTGGGTGAAATATCGGTTATGATAGATGCCGAAAATATAGACCTTATTGTAATGGGTACCCAAGGAGCCACAGGGTTGCAAGAAATTCTGTTAGGCACTAATACCGTACACGTAATAAAACAGGCTAAGTGTCCCGTAATTGCAGTCCCACCCAACTTTGAATACGAGGCACCCAAAGAAATCCTGTTTCCCACCGATTATGAAATTTCCTATGATATGGAACGAATGGAACCCCTGCTTGCCCTTGTCCAAAAGTATAACTCCAGAATAAACGTATTACATGTACGGGCTAGCTATGAGCTAAATCCCCTACAGGAAAAAAATAAGGCACAACTAGAGGGGTTATTGAAAGATACTGCCCTTTTTCATGAAGTTCCCGACAGTGAAATTATCACGGCAATTAACCAATTTCAGGATAAAAATCGCACCAACCTCCTTGTTATGATGCAGAACAAGCACAGTTTTATAGAGCGAATGTTCTTGGAGCCGGTAATCAAAAAAATAGGATTCCATATTACTATTCCCTTTATGGTGTTCCCTCCTCTTTAATAGTGACCCATGAAGAATATCTTAATAGCTACCGATTTTTCCAACGATGCATACGCAGCCTTGTTCTATGCCACGCAGCTGTTGTCTTCCCAAGGCTGTACGTTTTATATTCTCCATGTCTATAACCAGTACCCCCCATTAAAAGGAGGACTTCTGCCCCTTATAGGGAGTAAAAAAACTTTGGATTCCAACCAAAGGGAGTCGGAAGAAAAATTGGCCCAAACTCTCTATAAAATAGGGTTGGATGACCAGAACCCCCAGCATCAATTTAAGTCTTTGTCCAAGCGAGGGGTTCTACCCAAAATTAGTAAACAGCTCATTAAAGCGTACAACATAGATCTAATGGTGATGGGGAGCAAAGGGGAAACGGCGGCCAAAGAGTTGTTTTTTGGGGGCCATACCATAAAAATGGCCAATGCTTTAAAAAAGTGTCCTTTATTGGCCATTCCTAGGGAAGCGGATTTTAAACCTCCAAAGGAAATTGCTTTCGTAACCGATTTTAAAAAAGGCTGTTCCCAAAAAACAATCGCCCCATTACTATGGATAACGGCACTTTTAAAAGCATCCCTACGAATATTGCACATCCCACAGGACAATATACTCAACAAGGTGCAGGAAGCCAATAGAAAATTACTTCAAAGCTACCTCAGAGAAATTGATTATAATTTTCATTGGATACCCCAATTTGAAGATAAGGCCCTAGTCATCAATTATTTTATTGAGCGTAGACCTATAGATATTTTGACCATGGTACACCACAAGCACCGATTTCTGGAGCTGATGGTACGCGAACCTATTGTGCAGGATATAAGTATGTATGCAAAGATCCCCTTGCTAATCCTTCCACTTGCCGACTGACGGTTGTCATATTTTTACTCCCCCCTGTACGCTATATTTACGCTATTAACTCCAAAAGAAGTGGAACCTATGGACAAAAGAATTTTAATACCTACGGATTTCTCCAAAAATGCCCTAAACGCGGTTAGATATGCCTTGGATCTTTATGAAAAACTAAACTGTACCTTCTATTTTTTAAATGTTTTTAGGCTAGATAGTTACACTACCAGTAATTTATTGGTACCAGAACCAGGAAGCGGAGAGTACGAAGAGGCAAGGGCGAAATCGGAGGAAAAATTTCAAAAACTGTTAGAGATAATTGCCTTGCATCGAGATAATCCTAAACATACCTACCATACCATAGCTTCCTATAATTTTCTATCGGAGGCTATAAAGCAGACCATAGACCAAAAGGATATCGATTTGGTGGTGATGGGCACCCAAGGTGCTTCGGGCATCAAAGGGGTCATATTTGGAAGCAATACGGTAAATACCATGGAGGTAATTACGGAGTGCCCCGTATTGGCCATCCCCGAAAATGTAAGTTTTAAGCCGCCCAAGGAAATAGTTTTTCCATCCGACTTTAAAACCAGCTATAAGAGAAAGGAATTGAATTATCTCATAGAAATTGCCCAAATACACCAAGCGCATATTCGGGTTATCTACATTAGCAAGAAGGAAGAACTAACAGACTTGCAGATAAACAACAAAGACTTATTACAGGAGATTCTGGAGACTGTAGATCACAGTTTTCATACACTACCCGAGAAAGATGTGGCCCACGGGATTACATCCTTCGCGAATAGGAGAAATAGCGATATGATCGCTTTTATAAATCGGAAACATTTTTTCTTTGGCAGCATATTTTCTAGGCCCTTGGTAAAGGAAATAGGATATAGCGCTACGGTTCCGATTTTGGCTTTACACTAAAAAATTGATACTATGAAAAATTATGGAATTTGGTTGGACAAGGAAAAAGCTCACATTGTGAGGCTTTCGGGAAAGGAAGAAGGATTTGAAACGGTTATGTCGGAGTTGGAGTTTTATAGACCACATGGCGGATCTGGCACAAAATCGGCCAAGTGGGGGCCACAGGATGTTATACAGGACAGTAAATTTCTAGAGCGCGAAAAGCATCAATTAAAAGCGTATTTCAGCAACCTGGCCCATGCCATAGCGGATGCCGATGCGATTGCTCTTTTCGGCCCTGCCGATACGAATGAAAAGTTTAAGAAGGAATTGACAGAGAATTACAAGGCGTTGGCCAGTAAACTAAAGGGAGTAATTAAGTCGGATAGTATGACCGAAAATCAGGTAAAAGCCTTGGTACGGGATTATTTTAAAAACGGAAAATAGTCGATAAAAAAATAGCGACTAACCTATTCTGTTTTTAGGTAGTAATATATGAATGCTATATGATAGAACTCCTCGACTTTTTTGATAATCCCATTGTGGTTAGAGTCACTAAGCTACTCCTATGGGTACTCTTCATTGTGCTGGTAATAGGTTTTTTAAGGAAACTTTTAAAAAAGCGAATAAGCGACCTATCCATACGGTACAAAGCCCAAAAAGGAGTGGAGGTAATTGGATATCTACTCATCGGCATCTTGGTATTGATATCCTTTACGGTAGATAACATAGAGAATTACACTGTTATTATTGGTCTTTTTACCGCGGGAATCACCTTTACCTTGCAGGAGCTTATACTGAGTATAGCAGGTTCTTTTTATATCTTTTTTGTGCGTGTCTATAAACCAGGGGATCGTATAGAAATCAATGGGATTAAAGGCGATGTTATTGACATAGATAGTATTTATACCACCCTAATGGAAATGGGCGAATGGGTAAGTAGTGATAATTATTCTGGTAGAATTATAAAAATAAGCAATGCTTTTGTTTTTAAAGGCCCCATAAAGAACTACTCCATGGATTTCCCCTTTATTTGGGATGAACTGGATATACTAATAACCTTTGATTCCGATGTGGAATTGGCGAAAAAAATAATGTTAGATACTGCAACCAGTTTGCTTTCGGAATATACAGCAAGCTCAATGGCCAAATGGGAGGAAATGGTAGCCCACTATTATATTGAAAACGCTACCCTAGAACCCACCTTGGCATTACGCATAACCGATAATTGGATTGCATTAAACCTAAGGTATATTACCGATTATAAATTGAGGAGAGTCACAAAAAACAAACTATTTCACCACATATCACAAGCCGTTTCGGCCACAGACGGCAAGGTCAACCTAGCATCGACCACCTTACAATTGCTGAAAATACCCGAATTGGAAGTGAATCTGAAAAAATAGTTTGATAAACCTAATATAAAATATCAAGAAGTAACAGCATGAAATTACTGGTATATAGTGCTAAAGAATTTGAGATTCCATTTTTGGAAGCTGCCAACAAGGGTACCTATAAGGTATTCTATTGTAGGGAAGCTTTGGATATAAACACCGCCATTAAAGCTGTTGGTTATAAAACAATCTCTATATTTTCTGGGGATAGCCCTTCCCTTGTGGTATTGGAGAAATTGTGGGATTTAGGTGTGCGCCATATTACCCTCCGTTCTACTGGGCATAACAACATCCAAATCCACACCGCAAAACGCTTAGGGTTTAAAGTGGCCAATGTTCCAAGCTATTCTCCCTACGCCATTGCAGAACATGCTACTACCTTGCTTTTGGCATTGAATAGAAAAATTTTTTTGGCAAATTCCAGGACCAAAATCTACAATTTTGCTCAACAGGATTTAATGGGCTTTGATCTTCATGGTAAAACGATGGGAATTATTGGTACGGGGAATATTGGGAGTATTATGGTAAAGATTATGAACGGATTTGGCTGTCATATTTTAGCCAACGATCTAAGTCCTAATTCTAACCTAGTTGCTACCTACGGCGTACGCTATGTGGGTTTAGAGGAGCTATATTCCAATTCGGATATCATCAGTTTACATGTACCACTTACCCAAGAGACCCACTATCTAATTGATGAAGCTGCCTTAAACATCATGAAAAACGGGGTGGTGTTACTCAATACCGCTCGAGGCGCAGTAGTAAAGACCAATGCATTGATACACGCCTTAGAAAATCACTTAATTGGAGCCTACGGTGCCGATGTGTACGAAAAGGAAAAAGGCACTTTCTATAGGGACAATTCCAAAACCGGAATTAAGGATGAACAACTTAAAAAACTGCTTTCCTTTTCCAATGTATTGCTTACCCCACATCAGGGCTTTATAACTAGGGAGGCACTGAGTAATATTGCCGAAACTACCTTTTATAATTTGGACTGCTGGGCCAAGGGAGTAAACAGTGAAAACGAATTGGGATGGGAGGCCAGTATCTTATAAAACGGGACTAAAAACCTTTCCAAACCCTTCTTTTAACTTTTCGGTCCAAGGCCTGCTCACATATTCTTGGTAAGAAAGCATTCTACTTATATTGGCATCTTTAAGAAAATCGTTACGAAGCATCTTTGCAAATTCACGATCATAGATAATGGCATTTACCTCATAGTTTTGTTCAAAGCTTCGCACGTCCAGATTAGCTGTCCCAACAGTAGAAACAGTATCGTCACTTACCATGATTTTACTGTGCAGGAATCCCTCCGGAAAAAGATAGATTTTAATACCGGATTTTAGCATGGCCTCAAAATAGGAACGCACGCTCCAACCAACAATTTTGCCATCAACCTTTTCCGATAGCATAAGACGAACATCTACCCCGCTTCGGGCTGCAGTCTGCAAAGCCTGCATAATTGCTTGCCCCGGAATAATATAGGGATTGGTTATGTAGAGATAGTCTTTAGCCATATTGATCATCGCAAAAATGGCTTGTTCCATCGCAGGGAAATCGTCATCGGCCCCCCCAGAAACAATTTGCACCATAGTATTTTCCCCAGTAGTGGCCTCCGATGGAAGCCTAGGAATGGGTTCAATGGTAGTCTGACTTACCAGGTACCAATCCATCGAAAAAAGATAATTTAAGTGGCTTGCCGCCTCCCCTTCTATTTTAAGATGCATATCGTGCCAATTGCCCAAGGCTAAATCTCCTTTTAAGTATTTGTCGGAAATATTAATTCCTCCCGTAAAGGCAACCTTTCCATCTACCACTATAATTTTACGATGGTTTCTATAATTGAGGGACGATAGGAATCGTCCAAATTTAAAAGGCAAAAAGGGAATCACCTCAACACCAATGGCTATTAATTTTTTCCGATATGCCTTACTCAATGAAAAACTGCCTATTCCGTCATAAATCAGTCTTATTTTAACCCCTTGGGCAATTTTCTTCTCAAAGAGTGCTAACAACTGATTGGCAAGTTCCCCATCCTCAAAAATATAATATTGTAGGTGTATCTGTTTTTTGGCAAGCTCAAGTGCCTGAAAAATAGCTTCAAAAGTCGTTTTCCCATCCTTTAAAAGCTGTAAGCGATTATGAGGGGTTGGAGGAAATTGGGAGTTTTTATACACCAACGTCATCATTTTTTTATACTCGCCATCAAAGGACTCCATCTGTGCCGTGGAAGGTTTGGGCAGGTTTAAAAAGGCCTTTTTTCTTAGTTTGAAGAGCTTATTCTTTCGTCTATTCCTTCCCAATAAAAGGTATAGTAAAATACCACCCACAGGAACAGTAAAAATGGCCAAGAGCCATGCCAAAGTTCTGGAAGGCCTAGCCCCATGTAACAAAACACTTATTACAATGATGACGGCAAAAAAGAGGTAGCCTACAATAAGGAGCAAAAACCACATAGCACTAGTTATTTATTCAAGGTAAAATATATTACCATAAAAATCAGATAAATACGGCTGCTATTTGCTTCAAATGGCGTTCTACGTTTTGGTGGCAAAGGCATCCTCTAAATAAAGGATTCCTTTAATTGGGCAGGAATCAATTAAACACATAGCCCAGCAACCAATAGAGAATAATAAATACTACGATAGCCCCTATACAACCGCATTTACCTCCCCCAAGTTTTTTTGCGCCCCAACCGGCTAACAAGGCTCTTATGATATTTTTCATTTTATGTGCGTTAAAATTAAAAGTTGTTTTCTTCTAAGTTCAATTCCAATACTAGCTTTTGGATGATATCATTTATATCTTCGGCTTGTGCTTGTAAAATTGCACCGGTAGTATCTGGCAGGTTTTTGTGATTCAATACCTCTTGGTACTTCTTAATTAGGTCTTTTTCCCTTAGTAATATCAATCGGTCTACTTCTATAGCAGTAAGATTTCTACTGCCCACGGTGGCGGCAACCCCATCATAAATACAAGGTGAATCTTTTTTAAGTTTATATACGCCTCCCTCCTTAACCGCTACAATCTCTTCCCTCAAGTTTTTTTCGAACTCCTTTCTTTGTGCCGCCTGCTGCATGAAGAAAATACGTTTACGTTCCAGTTCCTCTGTAAGGGACATCTCTTCATATGCTTCCTTGGAGGCAACTAACTCACATAGGAGCTCTTCCAATGTGGTAACCCAGTGTGCGCTATCCGTTTCCATTGTGTATCGATTAAAAGGTTATTATTTATATCCGTATTACAGGAATGTATTTCTTAGCCATTGGTAGTAAACCCTGGATAACACGTCATACCCCCATCTACAAAAATGGTGGTACCATTGATATATTCGGATTCATCGGAAGCCAACCAACTTGCAACACTTCCAATATCCTCTGGAATCCCAATTCTCTTATAGGGTATAAGTTTCAGCATGGTCTCTGCACCCTCCTTAGAACTCCATACGTCCTTGTTGATATCCGTTTTAATAGCTCCAGGAGCAATACTATTACATCGAATTTTTTCTGGTCCATATTCTTGACAGATACTCTCCATCAACATTAATAATCCGCCTTTGGAAGCGGCATAATTGGCATGCCCCGCCCAAGGGATAACCTCGTGTACGGAACTCATGTGTATAATTTTGCCCAGGGATTTGGAAAACTCTTTTCTAAAGCCCCTTCTTTTAAATTCGATGATA
Source organism: Arenibacter lacus (assembly GCF_008711145.1). Taxonomy (NCBI): domain Bacteria; kingdom Pseudomonadati; phylum Bacteroidota; class Flavobacteriia; order Flavobacteriales; family Flavobacteriaceae; genus Arenibacter; species Arenibacter lacus. The sequence continues at coordinate 21,326 of NZ_VVIN01000014.1, read as the reverse complement.
GACTCCCTAGCACAGAGGAATTGTCCGGTAAGATTAACATCCAACACTTTTTTCCAATCGGTTAAGGGCATTTCGTGGAGGGGGTGATCTAGTTGGATTCCCGCATTGGCAACACAAACATCTACCGTTCCAAAATGGGAAACTGTCTTTTTAAACATAGCCTTCACCTCCTTTTCCTCACTTACGTCGCATTTAAAAACGATTGCTTCTCCGCAATCGGAATTATCATTTATCCAGTGAGCCAATTCCTCGGCTTCTTTTTTACCAGAATGATAGTTAACTACAACATTCCCACCTTCCATCCCCATGGCCATCGCAACTGCTTTCCCAATACCCGAACTAGCACCTGTAACAATACAGGTCTGATTCACTAAGCGTCCATTTGGCTTTTGCATGACTATGTTTTATATAAATTTAAAGAAAATACTCTTAAAATAAGACCACCTATTACCTTTGAGGGAATGATTAAACCGATAGAGGTAAAAATCACAGCTAAAAAAAGGATTGGGATTAAAAGCAGTGGGCCCCAATAGTTAGTTATCCCTTAAGGTACCGATAAAAAATACCCCGATGCAAGCAAGGGGGTACTTTTGATTATGGCAGCACTTTTTATTGATTCATTGGAACATAGGCCAGTCGTTGTCCGCCTACCGAAACATCGGCCATTAGGCCTTTTTTGGGCAGTACAAACACCACCACACCATTTTTATAATTGGCATTAGCCGCAACGCCTTTTTCTAAGGCAATTGCTTTGGCTTCCGCGGAAAATTCATACTTTCCCTCCTTAAAGTGTTTCAGGGCCTCCTCGGTTTCAAAAAAGATTATTTCCGTAAAAGTCTGTCCGCCTGCTTGTAGACCTACATCCAATTTTTTAAGGTTAGCCATTCCAATCAGGGTACCATTTTCATACACTGCCCCATTTCCGGAAGCTCCTCCCACAATAAAGGCCCCTTCCCCAACATTTGGGAAGATTACGTAGCCTGAGGCATTGTTGAAATATTGATCTATGCCTACATTCATTTTTTCCGCGTGCATTTTTGCTTTTTCCGCGGCATCTATAACTTTTTGATCTTTTTCATTCTGTGCAAAGACCCCAAAGGTCATCATGATGATCACCAAAGTGATAGCTGATTTTAAAACTTTCATATCATATAGATTTAAATTAATATTCATTTAAAAGGGTGGTAAGTGTTCTCTAACTACTTTCAATTCACCCCTTCACTATTCAAACTTAAAGAGTTGAATAACAATCCATTAACCCAAACAGTTAAAGTTTTAATGTTTTTGGAAACCCTTCTTATTCTAAATACCCAATAAACTTTATTTCCTTTCAAAACTGCAGCCTGATAAAAATTAAATGATGCCTCATCAGAAAAAAAATCAAAAGGATCAAGAAAAACTGTTTTAAAAGCATTGAGAAAAATATTATTTACATTAACTTGAAATCTAATCCACCTCTATAATTGTATATATATGGCTTCAGGTTTTTTTGCTTTACTAGATGATATTGCGAGTTTAATGGACGATGTAGGAGCAATGAGCAAAATAGCCGGTAAGAAAACCGCCGGCATTTTGGGAGATGATCTGGCGGTAAACGCCGAAAAAGCTTCAGGTTTTGTTTCCTCTAGGGAAATTCCTGTATTATGGGCCATAACCAAAGGTTCCTTAATAAATAAAGTGATTATTTTACCGGTTGCCTTTGCTTTAAGTGCTTTTTTACCTGTTGCGGTAACCGTAATATTACTATTAGGCGGACTCTATTTAGCCTATGAGGGAGCAGAAAAAATTCATGAATACCTCTTTCATCGGGAACATGGGAAAAAAGTAGCGGTAGAACAGAAACTCACCAAAGAAGAAATCCTAGCATTGGAAAAGGACAAGATTAAATCGGCCATCCTTACCGACTTTATTCTCTCCGTAGAAATTGTAATTATCGCCCTGGGAACGGTAGTAAATCAGACCATCACCATCCAGATCATGGTAGTCTCCATCATTGCTTTAATAGCCACGGTAGGCGTGTATGGTATTGTAGCCCTGATTGTTAGAATGGACGATTTTGGGTTTAAACTCATTGCTATGACCGAGGAGGATGACAGTATTTCTGATAAGATAGGGCAGTTTTTGGTAAACGCCCTTCCCATTGTGATTAGGAGCCTATCCGTAATTGGCACCATAGCCCTATTATTGGTTTCTGGAGGCATCTTTATGCACAATTTGGAGTTCCTGCACCATTGGTTTTCTGGCATCCCCTCCCTTCTGGGCGAATTTATTGTGGGGTTGATCGTAGGCACACTCTGCCTCCTAGTTGTTATACCAATAAAAAAACTGGTGAAGGGATAGAGAATTAGATCATTAGTTTCTCTTAGCCAAAAGCTCCCCTAATCCATACATTATCAAGATTTATCCAACGCCACCGTCAGCCCCATTGCAATAAAGACCACTCCGGCGATTATATCTATCCACCCATTGGCTTTTGGATTGGCCATTAATTTTTTGGATAAGGTGCCAGAAAAATAGGTAAGGGTTAGGCACCATACTACCCCAATAATGGCATAAGATACGCCCAACAATACAAACGGAATGGGATTTTTTAACTCATTGGGATTTATGAACTGCGGAAAAAATGCTAAAAAAAATAGGGCGACTTTCGGATTAAAGGTATTAGTAACCAAGCCAGCGATAAAACTCTGTTTTTTGCTAGGCTTACCTACCACAGAAGGCTTCCCCATTGACTTTTCTTTTTTGGAAATGAAATTGGAAATTCCAAGATAAATCAGGTAAGCAGCCCCCAAGTACTTTATCAAGGAAAAGGCCATGGCCGATTGTGCAATTAAAATAGAAAGTCCCAGGGCTGCAAACACAGTATGTACCAACACCCCAGAATTTATTCCGAGTGAGGCATAGAAGCCTGCTTTTCTCCCTTGGGTAATGGACTTATTCAAAATAAAGACCGTATCCAAGCCTGGGGTCATCACAAAAAATAAAGCGGTGAGCAAAAATGCCAAGAAATTTTCGATTCCCATACCAATCAATTTTATAGGTCCATAAAATGAACTGGTAAAAGTATTGAAATTTAGCTTCCTAACACCCTCTAGTCAGCAGGGTTTATTTATGGAAAATCTCCCCCCTATCTAATCGTATTTTCCAAAATTATGATCGACGGGCCACTTGTAAGCCATTTTTTTCCTAAACCTGTAGTATCCCCTGCTGGGGTAAAGTACACAAAGGATCCCAAAGCCAAATCCAAATCCCCATCCCCATCCATATCCTCTGCATCCATAACAATCCACCGCCCCTTGGTGGCTTGGGGGAAGGAATAGTCCTTAAATTCCAAATTCCCCTTGTTCTCCAAATAAACAAAGCTCTCCTCGGGGGTACCAGAATAATCCGGAAAGAACGATATGGCCGCTATATCGAGATCACCATCAAGGTCAAAATCCCGTGCCAAGGCCTTATAAGCCCCATTTAAGGGATAAAAGTAAGCTTGTTTAAACTGAAGGTCTCCCTGGTTGAGAAATATGTAAATTCCGTGATAATTTTTAAGGAAGGGGGTCTTGTCTGCGTTATCTCCGCAGACGTAGAGGATATCATCTAATCCATCATTATTGAAATCGACCACCTCCATATACTGTGAACCAAATAAGGGCATAAAGGACAAGAGTCTTTTTTCCAAAAACGTTCCGTCCCCATGATTCTCATAATAGAATACCCCCTCATCGCCCTGTGCCATAAGAACCATTATATCATTAAAACCGTCCCCATTCATATCTTTTATTACGGCTTTTATAGCTCCTGGTCTCGAATTCAAAAGCTGTTTTCTATATCCCTTTTTCCCCTCATTGATGTAAGTGACCAATCTACCAGTATGGTTCCCAAACTCACAGGCTACTATATCTTCCAAGCCATTGTTATTTAAATCCCCAAAGGCCATGTATACGGGACGTTGCATGCTATCCAAGACTTTTTCCGATCTATTGAAATGTTCCCCTGGTTTAGTAGAAGATATCCGCAGCAAGCTTCCCTCTGCCGCATCATTTGGAAAAATACTTTTCCCTGCAGTGGTCACATATAGGGCATCGTCTTTTTCATGATATTGTACGGTACTTGCTTTTAGCCCTACCACATAGTCTTTTTCCAATTTGGAGTTAAGAAAAGTGAGGTTGTTGGTGTGTTGTTTACCATCGGCATAGACTATGCCCCTCCCCTTAGATCTAATTTTCACCATTGTTGTTAAGGGGGGGCGTTGTGCAAACGCTACTTCTCGAAATTTAAAATGTGGCAATCCCATGCTAATTTCCTTGGAATAGGAAAGGGAAGGCATTTCATCTGGAGCATTCTCTAAATAATAATCCACAATCCTATCCCAGTCGGCCTTCGCCATCATGGGGGTATCGGGAAAAACTCCGGCCCTCTCTACCCGTTCGCCTCCGTTGTCCATTGCCAATAGGCTATCGCGCTGATGCGCCCCTTGATAAATTCCCAGTCGGAATGCCATAGCGGGAAGTACATCCTCTTTCCAACTGAATTTTGGCAAACTATCCGGAGGCACCAAAAGATGGCAACTGGCGCAATGAATATGTGCCAATTCCTTCCCCGATAGCTGGGAAACAGGTATCTCAGGGTTTTCTATTTCTAGTACCCCTTTCTTCCTTTCCGAACAAGAAATAAGGAAAAGGAGCATAAGACCTAAAAACACATATTCCTTCATACCCGAACCTATTTAACCATCCAATTAGGCAGTTAGGAACCATTGGACAGAACCAAAATAGTATTTAAAAATGAATACCTCCACTCGGAAGGGATGAAATACTTTATCTCGTTTAATTTTTGCTATTGATGGTGAAAAGAAGGCCTTTTATGGAGAAGGGTTTGCAAATCAAAACCCTAATTTGCCTTGTGGTTATGGTAGAAGCTACACCATTCTACTAAGAAGTACCGTGGCAAGCCCCCATAAAATAAGGCTTAGAATTCCCCCTACAATAAAGAAATGTCTAAACTTATAGTTTCCAACTCCGTATATCAGGGTATTGGTTTGATATCCAACGGGAGTAAAAAAGCTAAAGTTAGCCGCGAATAAAACGGCCATAATAAAAGGTTTATAGTCTAGTTGTAGGCCTTGAGCTACAGCTATGGCAATGGGTGTCATTATAATGGCGGTGGCATTGTTGCTAATTACCCCACTCATCACCATGGTTACAAAAAACAGGGTTCCAATACTCACCATTTCGGATTGCCCCCCTAGGAATCCTAAAAGTTGTTGGGATATCCATAAATCTGCCCCACTATTATTCATGGCAATCCCCAACGGAATCATTCCGGCGAGCAAAAAGAATATTTGCCAATTCACTTTTTTATAAACCCGATCTAAGTCGAGATTATTGGTCAGTAGCAACAGTCCCACTCCAAATAGCGCGCTCATTAATATGGACAATATTCCCGTTCCGGCCAAAACCACTACCATAAGAAGCACCGCTAAAGAGAAGTATTTCTTTTTGGGAGCAGGTTCCTCCGGTCTGTCAAGCTGCTGAAGTAGCACAATATTTTCTATGGAATCCAAGGCCTGTATATTTTGTCTACTTACATCTACCAACAACCTATCTCCTGCTTTAAGTACCAGTTTATCATCGCTACTCCGTACGGTCCTATCTCTAATATGGGTAAGTGATTTTCCTTTCCTAATAGCAATGGGCAACACATCTTGCTGCATAAATCCCCTTAAATTCCCCAAGGTTTTCCCCAACAACGCCGCCCCTGGCAACATCAGCAGCTCCACAAAAATGCGTTCGTCCAACTGTGGGGTCTCATCATCCTCCTCCTGCTTAGGCTCTTCTGAGGGCATCCAATGGGGATCCTCATTTATTCCTAGGTGCTGTGATTCATTCAGTTTAGAAAGGTTATTTATATCGCACATCAGCAGGAGTTCATCGTTCGCTTTAAGTGTAATATATTTTCCTGGAGCATTATGCATACGGTTGTCACGTATTAACTGCAGTAGGGATATTTCTGGGTTGTCGTAGAGGAATGTGTCTTCAATCTTTTTATCTACCAAATTGGATTCACTATTAATTCGGACGCTGGTAATATATTCTCCAATGCTGTATTCCTCATTTAAATTTAAATCCTTATCCCATGGCAACCACCGTAACGCTATTGTAAGGTAAAGAACAGAAACGCCCAAAAATATTAACCCCAGTATGCTAAACTCGAAAAATCCCAAGGAAGGTGCCCCTAAATCCTTTGCTACCGAATTAACGATTAAATTTGTGGAGGTGCCCATAAGGGTACAGGATCCCCCCAAGATACCGGCAAATGAAATAGGCAACAACAATTTGGATTTGGGTACCTTAAACCGTTGAGACAACTGATTAAGTATCTTTATAAAAACAATCACTACCGCCGTAGTACTGATAAAGGCCGATATACTAGCGGTCACCACCATAAACAAAGGTGCCATCACGTAAACGGAAAGTCCCTTGATCCTTACCAGGCCCGAAGTAAGCCAAGCAACCACGCCATTTTCCTCCATAGCAATAGCCAATATCATTAAGGCTAACACGGCAATGGTAGCGCTATTTGAAAATCCGCTAACGGCTTCCTCAGGAGTTATTATTCCTAAGAGGGCTAGGGAAACAATAATAAAAAAGGCGATTTTATCTACGGGGAATATCTCTAGGGCGAATAACAAAATTACCGTCACCAGTACTAGAAACACTTGTATAATTTCTACTGTCATCCCAAATAAAATTAGCAAGGGGAGCAAACTCAATTAATAAATTACATAAAATATGTTTATGATTTAATACCCACCTATCTTAAATTATGAAATTGTCCCCTTAGTTTGCCTATGGGCATGCAACGGGCTTTAGATTAAGCAGCTATAAGCTTTTTACACTCCTCCATACACTCTAAACAGGAATTGGCACATTCTTGGCAATGGGAATGCTTATGTTGCCCACACTGCTCCGCACACCATTCACATACCTCTGCACATAATCTACAATACTCCTTGGAGAATCTGCTGTCTGCCGTTAAGAACTTCACCACGGCTGAACAAGCTTCTATACAGAGGATACAGCATTTAGGACAATCGTTTTTACTTTCCAGTCCGGCCATTTGGAGCAAGCAATACTCACAATCCTGAATACACTTATAACAGGCTTCCAAACAATCTGAATAATCTTTTTTCATACGTACATGTTTTTAGAGTTTAGCTTAAAGTTATAGAATCTTCTATTCCATTAAGTTCTCTATCACCTAATTTATAGACGCAAATGGTCCTCCGCTTTCCTTAGGGTTTTGGCCATGGGCCCCAACGCCTAAACGCACTCCCTAGACGGCCACTTAAAAGCTGTCCATGCCCCTTTTAACCCTGTTTAGGGCCCTCCCAATCATAGCCGTTGTAGCCTGTTAAATAATTATGATTTCAGTATCTTTATCCTTTTAAGGATAAACCTTATTAAGTAAATTTACCCCAAATACCAGTTATGAAAAATACCATTTCCCATAGGGTGGCCGATTTTCTAAAAAGTTATCCACCGTTCAATCTTTTGGGAAAATCCGACCTTTTGGCCTTATCGGAGCAAATTATCATTATCTATAAGGATAAGGATAGTCCGGTTTTTTTGGAGAACGATAAGCCACACCCGCACTTTTACGTTGTAAACAAAGGCGCTATTGCGTTGAGAGTAAGCAGTGAAAAAAGCATGGTTGACCTCTGTGACGAAGGCGATATTTTTGGGCTTAGACCCTTAATGGCTTCGGAAAATTATAAAATGGAGGCCAGGGCGAAGGAGGAAAGTATTATATATGCTATTCCCATAGATATTTTTAAACCCTATGCCCTCCAGAATCATAAGGTGGGCGATTATTTGATAGCCAGCTTTGCATCAAATACTAGGAATCCCTATTCGGAAAGTCATCGTGGCAGACTATATGAAGAGTTATTAGACCCGGTTGCACCACATACCCCCTTAATGGACTTACAGACGGTGACCTATTCCAAAAAACTGATCAGTTGTCGTGAAGACACCCCCGTGAATGAGGTGGCAGAAAAAATGACTAAAAACAAGGTGGGGGCCATGGTAGTCTTAAAAAACAAATTGCCCATTGGGATCATCACAGACAGGGACCTGCGCAACAATATTGTTACGGGAAAATATCCTATTACGGTTGAAGCCTCCAAAATAATGGTGTCCCCTGTCACCACCTTCACCAAACACCTTACCATCACGCAGGCACAAATGGCTATGATGAAAGATAATATTAGTCATTTATGTATCACTAAGGACGGCACGCCAAATACCAAGGCTGTTGGGATATTGTCTAAGCACGACATTATGGTGGCCATGGGGAATAATCCTGTGGTATTGATTAAAGCCATTAAGCGGGCCAAGAAAATAAAGTCCATTAAGCGCCTACGGAAAAGTATTGACCATTTACTATCTGGATATTTGGAACAGAATATCCCAATGACCCTCACCTCAAAAATCATTACCGAACTAAACGATGTATGTATTAAGCAGGTTATAAAGCTTTCTTTGAAAGAAATGCCCAGCAAGCCCCCGGTTAAATTTACCTGGCTCTCGCTAGGAAGTCAGGGACGTAGTGAGCAATTACTACAAACCGATCAGGATAATGCCCTGGTATTTGAAAATGTCCCTGAGGAAGACCTTCAGGAAACCACCGATTATTTTCTAAAACTGGCTAAAATAATTAACAAGGGGCTGTTCGATATTGGATATGATTATTGTCCCGCAGAGATGATGGCCTCCAATCCCAATTGGTGTCATAGCCTTGATGAATGGAAGGCGAAAGTAACCCAATGGATCACTAATCCCGGATCTGATGAGGTGTTGCTTTCCTCTATATTTTTTGATTACAATGTTACCTACGGAAATAAGGCCTTGGCCGACGAATTGTCTGAGCATATTTTTGAAATCACCCAGAAATATCCCCTTTTCTATCTTCATTTGGCCAGTGGAGCCCTCCAGAACCCTTCTCCTACCGGTTTTTTTAGGCAGGTATTATTGGAAGCCGATGGAGAACACAAGGACACCTTCGATTTAAAACGGAGAGCCCTAATGCCGCTGACCGATGCAGCCAGAGTACTTATCCTATCCCATTCCGTAAAAAACGTAAACAATACTTTTGAACGATTTGATAAATTGGCCCAGTTGGAACCCAATAATAAGGAAACCTTTTTGGCCTGTTCCCACGCTACCAAGGCCCTACTAAAATTTAGGACCAAACAGGGGCTGATGCATAACGATTCTGGAAGGTATATTGCCATAGAGCAACTAAACAAGGAGGAGCGGATAAAACTGAAGCGGACCTTTAAGACCATTAGGGATATTCAGGAGTTGATCAGTGTACGTTTCAAAGTCTCAAATTTAATGCGATGATTAATTTCTTTAGAAAAAAACCGGTTTCGCACCCTAAGTATTGGGAGGATTATGTACAGAGTTTTGAGCAAAAGCTGCCCACGGAGCTACATGAAATCCGATTTGTAGTTTTGGATACGGAAACTACGGGCTTTGATTATATCCATGACCGTATCCTTTCCATAGGGGCACTTACCCTTCAAAATCAATCTATCTTGGTATCGGAAGGCTTGGAACTCTACTTGGAGCAGGAGCATTACAATACTGATAGCATCAAAATCCATGGTATTTTAAAAAGTGAGAATATATACCGGATAAGTGAGGAGGAGGCCATGCAACAACTATTGGGGTATTTAGGGAACGCGGTAATCATAGCGCATCATGCGGTTTTCGATATGAATATGATTAATAAGGCATTGGAGAGAATGGGACTTCCTAAACTAAAAAACTTGGTTATGGACACTTCCAATTTATATAAAAGCACCCTGTTAACCTCCAACCTCATCAAAAAAAAGGAACACTATTCCTTGGACGAGTTGGCAGAGAAATTTGATATATCGCGGAAAGATAGGCATACCGCCATGGGGGATGCCTATATTACCGCTATTGCCTTTTTAAAAATAAAATCGCGCCTCAAGGAAAAAGGCGTTTTAAGACTAAAAGACCTTTTAAAAATTGGGTAAGGTTCCCTAAGACCTCGTGGATAGATAATTGAGTACGTTGCGCTCTATCCGCTCCTGGATATTAGAGATATCCCCTTTTATAAATTTCTCACCTGTAATATTTTCGAACAATTCTATATATCGTTCGGAAACCGATTCTATATACGCATCAGACATTTCGGGAACTACCTGTCCTTCTAGGCCTTGGAAATTATTAGAGATTAACCATTGCCTAACAAACTCTTTGGACAATTGTTTTTGTACTTCTCCCTTATCCTGTCTTTCCTGATATCCATCCGCATAGAAATAACGGGATGAATCCGGTGTATGGATTTCATCGATCAATACAATTTCTCCTTCCTTGGTCTTCCCAAATTCGTATTTGGTATCTACAAGAATAAGCCCTCTTTTGGCAGCTATCTCCGTCCCTCTTTCAAAAAGGGCACGGGTATATTTTTCCAATTGTACATACTCTTCTTCACTTACAATTCCCCGTTCCAGAATTTCTTCCCTAGAAATATCCTCATCGTGGTCGCCCATCTCTGCTTTGGTGGCCGGGGTAAGTATAGGAGTGGGGAATTTATCGTTCTCCTTCATCCCATCGGGCATGGCAACGCCGCACAATTCCCTTTTTCCCTTTGCATATTCCCTAGCTGCGTGTCCGGACAAGTATCCACGGATAACCATCTCTACTTTATAAGGCTCGCAGGCGTGACCTACGGCCACATTGGGATCTGGAGTAGCCATTAGCCAATTGGGTACTATATCGGCCGTATCGGCCATCATTTTGGTGGCTATCTGGTTTAGGATTTGCCCTTTATAGGGGATGCCTTTTGGCATCACCACATCAAAGGCAGACAGTCTGTCCGTAGCAACCATCACCATTAAATCGTCTTCCAGGGTATATACTTCCCTCACCTTTCCCTTATAGACCGACTTCTGACCTGGGAATTTAAAATTTGTATTAATTATTGTATTGCTCATCAAGAAAAATCAATTATTGTGCTCAATTCCTTTATAGGCATCTATCACCTTTTTCACCAATTTATGTCTAATCACATCCTTATCGTCCAAATAAATCACCTTTATTCCGTCTACGTTCTGCAACACCAACAAGGCCTCTTTTAGTCCGGAAACATACCGCCTTGGTAAATCTATTTGCCCTGGATCCCCATTGATCAGAAATTTGGCATGCTTCCCCATTCTAGTAAGAAACATTTTCATTTGGGCATGGGTAGTATTTTGTGCCTCGTCCAAAATTACAAAGGCATGGTCCAAGGTACGCCCCCTCATAAATGCCATGGGCGCTATCTGTATGGTGCCATTTTCCAAATAATGGGCCAATTTCTCAGGAGCTATCATATCCCTAAGGGCGTCGTACAACGGCTGCATATACGGATCTAATTTCTCCTTCATATCTCCAGGTAGGAAACCTAAATTCTCTCCGGCCTCTACCGCTGGCCTGGTCAAAATAATCCGTTTCACCTGTTTCTCCTTCAATGCCCTTACGGCAAGCGCTACCCCCGTATAGGTTTTCCCGGTTCCGGCGGGGCCTACGGCAAAAACCATATCGTTTGCATTTACGGCATCTACCAATTTTCGCTGATTGGAGGTCACCGCACGAATTAGTCGGCCTTGGGTACCGTGGACCAATACCTCCCCACTAGCCTTGGAAGATTCCACTTCCTCCTGGCCATTAGCAGTGAGTAATCGTTCTATACTATTTACATCAAGCTTATTGAATTTGGCGTAATGTGAGGTTAGCATATCAAATCTGCGATCAAACTCATCCAATTGCGCCTCATCACCGTACACCTTGATCTTATTGCCACGGGCAACGATTTTCAGCTTCGGAAAATGCTTTTTCAACAAATCAATATTCTCATTGTTTTGTCCAAAAAATTCCCTTGGGCCGATATCCGTAAGTTCTATGATAAGTTCGTTCAAAAATTAGGTATATTAGAAAGGATTAGAAATAAATTTAATATTTTGGTTCGATAATAATTTGTGTAATTTTGTGACACAAAATTAAGTAAAAAACTACTCACCAAACAAAAACATATCAACAGTCCTCTATGCCTATAATTACATTAACTACAGATTTTGGATATAAAGATCATTTTGTAGGGGCCATTAAGGGAACAATTTACAAAGAACTGGGAGATCCCAAGATTGTTGATATCTCACATGCCATATCCCCTTTTAACATTCAGGAGTGTGCCTATATCCTTAAAAACTCCTATAAAAATTTCCCTGACGGAAGTATCCATATTGTAGGGATCGATTCTGAACTATCCCCTGAAAATCAGCATATAGCGGCATTTGTAGACAACCATTATTTTATCATGGCCAACAATGGGGTTATAGGTCTGATAACTTCCGAGATAGTACCAGAAAAGGTAGTGGAAATTCAGTTACCCAACTCGGTGGATGGTCCGTTTCCGGTATTGGACGTTTTTGTGAAGACTGCCTGCCATATTGCAAGAGGTGGTAAATTGGAAGTGATAGGAAGGGATTTTAAGAATTTAAAAGACCTTAGGGATGTTAAGCCTAGGCTATCTGCCGATGGCAATACCCTCTCTGGAAGTGTAATCTATATAGACAACTACGGCAATATAGTTACTAATATAGAGAAAAACGATTTTCTACTCTACGGAAAAGGGAGGCCTTTTACTGTGTCTGTCCGCAATAAACGCATTAGACAGATACACCGTAAATATGGTGAAATTGTGGATTACAATCAAGAAAGGGAAAAACGCAAAACCCCGGGGGAGCTTCTCGCCTTGTTTAATACCGCTGGATATTTGGAAATTGCGATCTATAAGAGCGACCTCAATACCGTGGGTGGCGCCTCTACCCTATTAGGGTTGGATTATAGGGATACCATAGCCATTGATTTTGAATAAGCCCCTGCCCTATGATGGTGAGAATCGTAAAATTAACCTTTAAGTCCGAAAACATTACTAGTTTTAAATCCCTCTTTGAAAAGCACCGGATAGCTATGCAAAAGGTGGAGGGATGTACGATTTTGGAGTTGCTTCAGGACGTAGAAGACCCACGTATTTTTTTCACTCATAGCCATTGGAAAAGCAAGGCCCATTTGGAGGCGTATAGAAAATCGGAATATTTTGGCCAAATTTGGAAAATGACCAAGTTGCTTTTTGAGGAAAAACCGGAAGCATGGTCTTTGGAAAAACAATAACAAAACCCTAATTGAACCGCATGATCGCAATTTTTAAAAGAGAAATCCAGTCGTTCTTCACCTCTCCCATAGGGTATTTGGTGATTGGACTGTTCTTGGTACTAAATGGACTATTCCTTTGGGTTTTTAAAAGCCCTTATAACCTCTTTGATTACGGGTTTGCAGATATGGGACTATTTTTCCTTCTTGCTCCTTGGGTATTTTTATTCCTAATTCCCGCAATTACCATGAAGAGCTTTTCCGAAGAAAAGAAAATGGGCACCTTAGAATTGCTTTTTATAAAGCCAATATCCCTGATGAATTTAGTGATGGGAAAATTTCTAGGGACCTTTTTATTGTCCGTGATCGCTATCATTCCCACCCTCCTCTACGTATATACCATTTCAGAATTGGGTACCACCGTGGGTAATTTGGATCTAGGAATGGTTTTGGGATCCTATTTTGGGTTGTTATTCCTTATCGCCAGCTATACGGCAATAGGATTATTTGCCTCTACCCTATCGGAAAATCAGATTGTGGCTTTTATCTTAGCCATGGTACTAAGTTTTTTAATTTTTTACGGCTTTGAAGGAATCGCGGAAACCATCCCTTCAGGGAATTGGCACTTATTGATAAAAAAAATAGGGATGAAAGCCCATTTTGATAGTATCGCGCGCGGGGTGCTAGACACTCGGGATATTGTATACTTTATAGGTCTTTGCGCGTTCTTTTTATTCCTAACCATGAATCAGCTAAAAAATCAAACTAGATAATGGGAAACAGCTTGCTATCCATTTTAAAGGCATTGTTAGTGCTGATTTTGTTTAATGTCCTAGGGAATATTTTCTACACCCGGGCAGATCTTACGGAAGACAAAAGGTATACCCTATCTCAACCTGCCATAGAAGCCGTGAAAAAATTTAATGCCCCGGTGATTATAGACATTCTACTAGAGGGGAATTTACCCCCGGAGTTCTTGAGGTTACGGGACGAAACCCGACAATTACTGGAAGAATATGTTTCTAAGAACAAGCACCTAAAATTTGCGTTTGTAGACCCTATGGAGGATGCCCCCTCTACGGAAGCGATGATTGGGGAACTACAAGGTTTGGGACTTACTCCCACTCAGGTAACCGTGGAACAGGGTGGAAAGGTCTCGCAAGAAATTATATTTCCATGGGCCATTGTTACTTACGGAACTAAATCCGTAAAAGTTCCCCTTCTAAAAAATAAATTGGGAGCTAGTTCCGAGGAGCGGGTTAACAATTCCGTTCAGCACTTGGAATATGCCTTTGCCAACGCCTTTACCCAATTAAATTTGACCGATAAAAAGCGGGTTGCCGTTATTAAGGGCAATGGACAGCTAGAGGATATTTTCATGGCAGATTACCTCACCACCATCCGGGACTATTACAATATTGGGGCCATTACCTTAGATTCTGTTGCCAGCAATCCACAAGGAGTATTAGATCAGTTGCGCGACTTTGACCTGGCACTAATTGCTAAACCTACGGAAGCCTTCACCGATGAAGAGAAGTTTATTTTAGACCAATATATTACCGGAGGAGGAAAATCCCTATGGCTTATAGATCAGGTAGCCATGGAAATGGATAGCCTTTACAATGAACAGGGCACGGCCCTGGCCTTTCCCCGACAATTGAATTTGGACGATTTTTTCTTTCGATATGGACTTAGGTTGAATGCCAATCTAATTAATGATTTCTATGCCACCCAGATAGTAATGGCCACCGGGGAAGGAAATGACTCCCAGTACAACCCGGTACCTTGGCACTACCACCCCATGGTTATCTCCAAAAACGATCATTCCATCAACACCAATTTGGAAGCGCTACGGTTCCAGTTTGCAGGATCTATAGATACCCTTTCCAGTTCGTATAACAAGCATATATTACTGGAAAGCTCCCCCTATTCCAAGGCAGAGGGTGCTCCTAGACAAATTAGCTTGGAAATAATTAATAGTATACCCAGTATAGAAAACTATGAAACGGGCCATATACCCTTGGCGGTTTTGGTAGAAGGGGAATTTAACTCCACTTTTACCAATAGGGTAAAACCTATTGCCCTAGAGAAGGTGTTGGACAAGGGACCCCAAAATAAGATGATCGTTATTTCGGATGGTGACCTAATTAAGAACCAAATTCGCAACGGAAGACCGTTGGAATTGGGGTATGACAAGTGGACAAATAACTATTATGGCAACAAAGAATTCCTGATTAATTGCCTTAATTACCTTTTAGACGATAATGGACTTATAAACATTCGTACAAAGAAAGTAGCGATACCATTTTTGGACGAGGTGAAAATTAGTGAGCAAAAAACCAAATGGCAGCTGATTAATATTGGCCTGCCACTGGTTTTGACCCTTTTGTTTGGATGGGCAATTAACGCTTTTAGACGCAAAAAATACAGCCGATAAGTGTTAATAAGTTTCTTTCCATAAAAAGGACATTTAAAATATCTTTGTTTTTGAGTGAGATGCAAGGAATTCTGCTGATATTAGCCTTATTATCCTAATGGAAAATATGAACTAAAGGTTCCTTAAAAATAAATAAGAGACACATGAAATTTATAGTATCTAGTACCTATTTACTAAAACAGCTCCAAATTTTAGGAGGGGTTATCAACAACAGTAATACCCTACCTATTCTGGACAATTTTCTTTTTGATCTAAAACAAAGCGAACTTACCGTTTCCGCCTCAGATCTAGAAACCACCATGAGTTCCGTTTTGGAGGTAGACTCGGACAATGAGGGAACCATTGCGGTACCAGCAAAACTATTGTTAGAGATTTTAAGGACCTTTCCAGAGCAACCTTTAACTTTTGTTGTGGAAGACAACAACACGGTAGAAATCAGCTCTAACCACGGTAAATATGCGTTGGCCTATGCGGATGGATCAGAATTTCCAAAATCCGTAGAACTGACTAATCCTTCTTCTACCACTATTATGGGTGATGTGTTGGCCACTGCCATCAACAAAACCATTTTTGCTGCGGGCAATGACGACCTTAGGCCGGTAATGAGCGGGGTGTTTTTTCAATTTTCTCCGGAAAGCCTAACTTTTGTAGCTACGGATGCTCATAAATTGGTAAAATACCAACGTACCGATATTACGGCTTCCAAGGTGGCCGAGTTTATTATGCCGAAAAAACCATTGAATCTTTTAAAAGGGATCTTGGCTGGTAGCGAGACCGATGTATTGATAGAATACAACGAGAGCAACGCCAAGTTCAGCTTTGAAAATACGGTTTTGATCTGTAGGCTAATCGATGGGAAATACCCCAATTACGAGGCGGTAATTCCAAAGGAAAATCCAAACAAACTATCTATCTCTAGAACCCAGATTTTGAGTTCGGTTAGAAGGGTATCTATTTTCTCTAACAAGACCACGCATCAAATTCGATTAAAAATAGCAGGAGCGGAATTAAATATTTCTGCCGAGGATATAGATTACAGCAACAAGGCGGAAGAGCGTTTAACTTGCTCCTACCAAGGAGACGATATGCAAATTGGATTCAACTCCCGTTTCTTGGTAGAAATGTTGAACAACCTCACTTCCGATGATGTACAGTTAGAAATGAGCCTACCTAATAGAGCAGGTATCCTTACCCCTATAGACGGTTTGGATGAAGGCGAAATGGTCACTATGTTAGTGATGCCGGTAATGCTGAATAGCTAATACATTACACCGAATATCACCATATAAAAAATCCGCATTGTTCTCAATGCGGATTTTTTTATGGTTCATTTCTTAAACAAACTTAATACTCAACGGGTAATAAGGATCCTCCCCATTAGAAACTTTAATGGCATTGACAATGGGAAATATAAGGCAAAGGAGTCCTACTGCAATAATACCCAGGAATCCCAATCCACATAATAAGATTAGAGGAATACATGCCAAGGCATATAGGATCATACTAATCTGAAAGTTTACAATGGCCTTGCCATGCTCGTCCATATCTATTACACTGTCCCGTTTTGTAAGCCATAACACCAAGGGGACAATAAATCCGCCAAAGCCGGTTACAAGGTCTAATAGCTGACTTAAATGGGTGATGATCAATAATTGTTTATTCTCTACTTTCATTCAATATAATTCTTAATGGGACACTATACATATACATAAAGCCTAAAGGAAAGAGTTAGGTATAGAAAATGGGTTCCAAAACCTCATAATTTGTAATAACCAACACAAGCTGTACTTCCTAGTAACGACCTCTAGTAATGGTAAGACGAGGAGTGCTACTTAATGTTACAAATATGGATCGGAAATTTTATACGTCAGGGTACTTATTGTTTTTTATATAGTTTCTCCAGTTTCAATTCATTTACACGTATATTGTTATGGAGCTTTGCTATCTTATTGTTCAGGTTCTTAATATCCACGGGAGACAATTTCCCTTTCCTTTCCCCCTTGCTAATGCTGGCTTCTATTTTTTCGATTTTTTTAAGGTCCTTTGCAATCGCCTTTTTTCTAGATTCTATTTGGGAAACAATTTTCTCTTTGCTCTTTATGGACTTTTCTGCCTTACGCCTAGCTTTTTCCGCTTTCTTGGTGTCCCTTTCTGCTTTTGCTATACGCTGTTCTATACTCTTTGCTTCTTTTAGCCGCTCCTTTTCCAATTTCTGTTTCAACTTTATTTCCTCAGCAGTGGGTACAGGAAGCGTTTTAGGCTCTTGTGCAAAGGAGAAATTAAAACAAGCCAGTAATAAGAGGAAACCGAGGAATTTTATAGTTCTCATGTTCTATTTTTTTATCAGGGCAGTTTAAGGAAACATACCTCGTATTTATAGTACCAGAATAAATGGACGGCATACCAATAATAAGGGATAATCATCAAGTATTCTATTATAGTAAATTTACCTATTTATTCCCTGCCTTTAGTGAAAAAACCCATAATTAACACTCCCTCTAAATTCCTTTTTTACAAATGCACTGATAGCTATCCGTAGTCCTATTTTTTATAGGTGGGAGGCAACATTTACCCAATAAAAACACCTACTTGTATAGCCCCCACTTCATTCGCTTGGGTTGTCCCAATAAATTGTATTTTTGCAACAAATTAAAGGGGTATAACAAGCTCCCTGTATTATGAGCCCAATAGGGACACTTAGAATCTGATTCATGACGAACAACGACAATATTATTGCCTTGGCCACTGCCTCCGGAGCGGGTGCCATTGCGGTTATCCGTATTTCTGGAAAGGATGCCATTTCCATAACCAACCCCCTTTTTAGATCCATTCACGGTAAGGATTTAAAAAAGCAAAGGAGTCACACTATTCATTTGGGGCATATTGTGGATAAGGGAAAGGTATTGGACGAGGTGTTGGTATCGGTATTCAAAGGCCCTAATTCCTATACGGGCGAGGACGTTATAGAAATCTCCTGTCACGGTTCCCCTTATATTCAGCAACAGATCATTCAGCTCTTTCTACGGAATGGTTGCCGATCTGCCCAGGCCGGGGAATTTACCCTGCGTGCCTTCCTACACGGAAAAATGGATTTGAGTCAGGCAGAGGCCGTGGCAGACCTAATCGCTTCCGATAATGAGGCCAGTCATCAGATAGCTATGCAACAGATGCGGGGCGGATTTAGCAACGAAATAGAAAAACTACGACAAGAGTTACTCAATTTTGCTTCCCTTATAGAATTGGAACTCGATTTTGCAGAGGAGGATGTGGAGTTTGCCGATCGGAGTGAGTTTAAAGAATTGCTTAGCAAGATCCAGGAGGTATTAAAACGATTAATTGATTCCTTTGCGGTGGGGAACGTCATAAAAAATGGAATTCCCATCGCCATTGTAGGAGAGCCCAACGTAGGAAAGTCTACCCTCTTAAATGCGCTGTTGAATGAGGAACGCGCCATTGTAAGTGATATTGCAGGTACTACTAGGGACACCATAGAAGACGAAATTAATATTGGAGGTGTTGGATTCCGTTTTATAGATACTGCGGGAATTAGGGATACTAAGGATGTTGTGGAGAGTATAGGTATCCAGAAAACTTTTGAGAAAATTGCCCAGGCCCAGGTAGTAGTGTTGTTGGTAGATGCCTATGAAATGGCGTCCGATCCAGACAAACTAAGATCTAGCACGGTAGAATTGGAAAAAATAAAAAACAGGTATCCCCAAAAACCATTGTTGGTCATTGCCAATAAGGTAGACAGGCTGAAGGCGGAAGAAATAGAGGCTTTAAAAGCACAAATTTCCGAGCTTTACCTTTTATCGGCCAAAACCGGATTGGGTGTTGAGGAATTGAAAGAACGCTTATTGGAGTTTGTAAACACCGGTGCGTTGCGAAACAGTGAAACCATCGTCACCAATACTAGGCACTACAACGCCCTTATAAAAGCTTTGGAAGAGATTGAGAAGGTACAGTTTGGAATGGACGAGGAAACCCCCAGCGATTTGTTAGCCATTGATATAAGGGAAGCCCTTTACCACTTAGGGGAAATCACCGGACAAGTGACCAACGACGAATTGTTGGGCAACATTTTTGCTAATTTCTGTATCGGCAAATAGACATTCATTTTATTTGATATCATATAATATCATTTGACTGCAAATAGCTGGAAATCAAAAGATTGTTAATAACTCGATAGATTTTATTTTCCTATACTTATGTAATAATTGTACTTTTATTGTGTCTCATGTGTGTCGCTTCTTCTATTTATAAGACGAGACACAAAAAAATGTGTCGCTATGATGAAAGTTCACTTAAGGAAGAAGAAATTAAAAACTGGGAGACAGAGCCTTTATTTAGAGTTTTATAAAGGAGTTAAAACTCTTAGCAATGGAAAGGTTAAGCACCTAAGGAATTACGAATACTTACAACTCTATTTAATAGAGGATCCTAAAACGACGGCTGAAAAGAAAAAGAATCAAGAACAACTTGAATTGGCCGAACAAATATTGGCCATTAGAAAAGCCGAAGTCTATCAAGGAAGGTATAACCTTAAAAACGACACCAAAGGAAAAGTTGGTTTATTAGACTTTTATGTCCAGAAGAAAGAGGAACGCTACCAGTCCAAAGGAAATTATGACAATTGGGATGCTGCCCAGAAACATTTGGAGGCCTATTGCTCCCCTTCTATTACCTTAGACGATATTGATCTTGATTTTATAAAAGGGTACAAGAAATACCTAGATACCGTTGCTGTTACCCAGAGTAATAAGAAGTTATCCCAAAACACCAAGAATGCGTACTACAATAAATTTAAGGCTTGTTTAAATGCCGCTTTTGAAGAGGGATATCTCAATGAGAATTACATTAAGAAAGTCAAAGGTTTTTCAGCCGCTGAGTCCACACGAGAATACCTCACCTCCGATGAACTCCAAAAACTATCCAAGACCCCCTGCCCTATTCCTTTATTAAAACGCGCTTTTCTCTTTTCCACCTTATCGGGGATACGTTGGTCTGATATTAATAAGCTAAAGTGGTCCGAGGTCCGCGATGAGGGGGTGGACAATTCCGGGAATTTTATATTCCGCATTGTCTTTCAGCAAAAGAAAACCGAAGGGGTGGAATACTTATATATCTCACAACAGGCTAGGGAGCTTTTAGGGGAACGCAGAGGCCCCAATGACCGCGTATTCAAAGGTCTAAAATATAGTGCCCATATGAACCTCCAACTCCTCCGTTGGTGTATGTTTGCCGGCATCCACAAGCACATCACCTTCCATTCCGCCAGGCATACCAATGCGGTGCTATTACTGGAAAATGGTGCGGATATCTATACCGTCTCCAAACGTCTTGGTCACCGTGAAATACGAACTACGGAAATCTATGCCAAAATCATTGACAAGAAGATGAAGGAAGCCGCGAACTTACTTCCTAAGTTGAATTTGGATTTGATGTAACACTCGTTTAAGGTTACAATATCACGTGCTCATAGTTTAGGGTTTTTCAAGTCCATGCGCTTTTCGATCTCATCTATTCAATATTTTCCGCAATATCGCTTGTTTATAAACATCTGATTGTTAATTGCTTTCCAATAATCCACTGGATGTTTTGGGAAATAAGAGCTATGTTAGTTACCGATAAAATGAGGGTATAGTAACTTGTTGTTATATATATAT
>NZ_VVIN01000139.1:0-2086 GCF_008711145.1 Arenibacter lacus | reverse complement strand
TTACAAGAAATGATAGAACTACGTATGTTTGAAATGGGACTCAAAAGAAAGGATTTAGCAACTCTCTTAGGTACAAGCGCCTCCAGAATAAGTGACTACTTAAACGGGAAAAGAGAGATTACTTTGAACGTTGCCAAAGCCTTGCATCAAAAATTAAATATTGATAGTGATATAATACTTCAATAGTTGCCAATTGTAATGCATGAGCCGATTAGGATATTTAATCGGCTCATAAGCAAAAATGCTATGTTTTTATCGGTTAATTCTCCGTTTTTATAAGTGTCTGATAATGAAGTAACTGTGGTTTTTAGTTAATATCGGAAAATATAGTTTTGTACCCCATGTGTACCTCGAAGCATGGGAACCCCTGTAAAATAGGGGTTCGTCACTTTCTGTATCGGGAAGTAATCCTACAAAACATCAATTATAAAATCGCAACAAAACCCAGTAAACACTGGGTTTTTTATTTTTACACTTTCTTGTAATGACTAACAATGGTGCCAGGTTTAAGCCTGCCTAAAGGCAAAGGAAGGCCATATCTCGCCTCATCTATAGTTTCATTCACGAGCGCGACGCTCGCGTAACAGGGGCTACAAAACCAGCATGGGGAAAGCCTATAAATGGTTGACAACAGTCAGGAAACAATTTCCGACTTTGTTCTACCATTGGCGTTATTCTGAAATAAATGTAATAGCTTAGATTTGTACAACAAGAGCCGTATGATGGGAGACTATCACGTACGGTTCCCTGCCCGTTCCGGCAGGCGGGTGTGAGAGACTCGGGGTGAAACTCCCTTTTCCTACTCGACGCCGGCACGTTGTAAACATTTGACGCATCCAAATGGAAAAATTCCCATCTACTTAATAAATAAATGTCATGAAAAAAATATTAATATTCACTTTAATTGGATTTGCTTTTTTGGGTTGTAATTCTGAAAATGGTGATGTTATAAATGATACCGATTATGCAGAATATATTATTGAGAACTCTATCGATACAGTAATAAATTTTATGGCAGAAGAAATATATACAACTAACGAAGCTCAAGAACCTGTTTTAAAATTAAAACTAATTACCTCCGAAATATTCCCTTGTATCAACTACGGGTTGGCAACAACTGAATTTACAAATGACAATGAACTTATTGTAAGATTTGAACAGATAATTGAACCCGAATTGTGTTTAACTGCAATCGGACCTGCAACATCCTATATTGAAATACCTGAAAACATAAATAAAATAACCTTTTTAAATGGAAGTGTAATTGACAAGTATTATATAGACATTAATCAGCAAAAAATATCTTTAACACTTATCGAAAACAACTTCACAACCTCGTTGTACAACAAAACTTTTAGAATTCCTGAAAATTCATTTGCATATGTTTGCGGAACTAATACAACTAATACAAACATTTACACAGATTTTTCAGAGATAATAGAACAAAATCCTGACTTCATAGAATTTGACTTTGAAGGAGAAGGGAGAATACCTTACCCAGAAACAACTGATGGAAATTGGGTCAATCATCCCTCAAAATATTATATGTACACAAATTCATTAGAATTTAACAAATTAGCTAACGTAATGAATGAATATTCTTCTGAAAATATCGAAGAAGATTCTGGAGTCACTATTTCAATAATTAGTTGGAATAACGTCAAATTTTATAGTTGGCTTGAAAATTAAAAAACTGTGCCCAGTCGAGTAGGTAAAGGGGAGTCTCACCTCTAAACCTCTCAATCCCCCGCTGATGCTGGCACCACGGGCATTCTAAATCAATACAACCTAACTACTTTATCCATACGGATAATCTCAACCAAAACTGTCATACCAAGGTTTTGTATTCGGTAAGTAACAATGCTCAGAAAATGGTGCGGATATCTATACTTTTTCAAACCACTAGGAAACCGTGAAATACGAACTACGGAAATCTATGCCAAAACCATTGACAATAAAATGAAAGAAGCCGCGAACCTACTTCCCAAGTTTAATTTGGATTTGATGTTGTGGTGAGTTGATTCCCTTTGACCAACCTAAGGGAATAAGGTTTATATTAGTTAATTCAAAAAAATTTGGATTAAGC
>NZ_VVIN01000138.1:0-2098 GCF_008711145.1 Arenibacter lacus | reverse complement strand
AATTTGATCATGTTCTTGGCCAGATTAAAAATCTTTACAGAGTCTCCCATATCAAAAATAAAGATTTCCCCTCCTTCGCCCATTCCTCCTGCTTCCAACACTAATTGGGCAGCTTCTGGGATAGTCATAAAATAACGGGTAATCTCCTTATGGGTAACGGTTAACGGACCTCCTTTCTCTATCTGTTTTTTAAACAACGGAATTACAGAGCCATTGGAACCCAGTACATTCCCAAAACGGGTGGTAATAAACTTGGTCTTGTTAAACTGTTGTGCACAGCTAATGTACATTTCAGAAATTCTTTTGGTGGCCCCCATTACATTAGTTGGGTTCACCGCCTTGTCCGTAGAGATAAAAATAAATTTCTTCACCTTATGGTCCAAAGAAAGGTCTACCACCACTTTTGTTCCCGCCACATTTATTTTTATGGCCTCGTAGGCATTATATTCCATTAAGGGTACATGCTTGTAGGCTGCAGCGTGAAAAACCAAATCCGGTCGGAATTCCTGAAAAATACTCGCCATTCTGTTTTTGTCCCTAATATCCCCAACGATTGGGATAAAATTATGAAAGCCATTCTGGATCAATTCCTGTTGTAAATCGTAAAGTGCAGACTCTGCTTGGTCAATCACCAAAAGCGACTTATATTCATAATTCGCAATTTGCCTTACCAATTCACTACCAATGGAGCCTGCCCCTCCGGTAACCATAATTACCTGGTCTTTCAACTCCTTAAAAATCCGCTCATTTTTTATATTAATAGGAACTCTATCTAATAAATCCTCTATTTGCACCTGCTTGATCTGTGAAACCTTTAACTCCCCATTGATCCAATTTTCAATGGGAGGTACTATTTTTACTTGCACAGGCAATTCTACCAGATCCCCTACCATAGTCCTTAAGCGATTTTGGTCTATTTTCTGAATAGAGAATATAACTTCACTGATATTGTGAGTTTTTATGAAGTTTAAGGTTAAGACTTCCGGGCCGTAGACTTTTACCCCATTAATATTTTTCCCCACCTTCTCCTTGTCGTTGTCAATATAGCCCACCACTCTGGATACGAAAGCGGAGTGACTACTCAATGCATTTTGGGTAAGGATACCAGACTCTCCCGCTCCATATATAAGGACGTTTTTGGTAATCTTGATATCCTTGATAAAATTGTCATAGAGGGTTTTAAAAATATACCTAGAAGCTGTTAGCGCAATAAAGTTTAATAAGCTATGGATAATGATGATGGAAATTGGAATGGTAAATCCCGTCATAAAATCCATTTCCCTATTTACAATAATCATGAAAATCGTAATGATACTAGCAAGGCAAATGGCATTAAAAATATTATAAACATCCCTAACCCCAGTATGCCTAACAACTCCCTTATAAGATCCAGTCACTAAAAAAGCAATTAGAGCAAAGGCGACTATCAATGGTAATTGCAAGGTTAACTTACTTAGGTCAAAATCTAGGGTGAGATTAAACCTCACCAGATAGGACATTACAAAGGTAAGTGCGGTAAGCGTCAAATCTATAGCCAGCACGATCCATTTTGAGCAATATTTACGTGTATTTATGGTTAAGTAACTATGTATCATATGGCCAGTGTTTTAATGATTATTTCAGCAACTCGTTCCAAATCACTCTCAGATAGGTTAGAGCCACTGGGCAAACAAAGCCCCCTATTAAACAGGTCTTCCGAAGTCCCATCCACGAACTGGGCGCAATCTGAAAAGACCGGCTGTAGGTGCATAGGCTTCCACAAGGGTCTAGATTCTATATTTTCATCTAAAAGCGCCAATCTTATTTTTTCCCTAGTATCATAGGAAGGAAACAAGATGCAACTTAACCACCTATTGGAATGAAAACCCATAGGCTCTTTCAAAAATTCTATAGCTGTTTGTTTCCCTAATTTTTTGATATAATACTTATGGTTCCTCCTCCTTGCCTTCACCCTTTCCTCCAATACTTTCATCTGTCCTCGTCCTATACCCGCCAATACATTACTCATCCTATAATTATACCCAATATGGGAATGTTGATAATGGGGGGCATTATCCCTTGCCTGTGTTGCCAGAAAAACGGCCTTACTTTTTAGCTC
>NZ_VVIN01000137.1:0-2114 GCF_008711145.1 Arenibacter lacus | reverse complement strand
GCCGTATCAATTTTGATAGCAATATCGTCTTGCTTTGCATTTTTAATAATGTAAGACCAGCGAGAAATCTCATCTAAAAAAAACACGTTTTTCATATTGTAGAAATCTTTCATTTCCACATATTTCTCCTTGCCTTCTGCAATGAGTTCTTTTCTGCGTTGTTCAAATTTATCACTAGTGAACTTCAGGAATATTAAGCCCAATACGACGTGCTTATATTCTGAGGGCTCAACGGAACCTCTTAATTTATCGCAGGACTGCCAAAGGGTTTCCTCTATTGCTTTGGTCTTTTCTATTTTTTTCTTGGCCATACTTTTATAATGGTTATTTGTCAATGATTAATGGTTAATGTTAGCTTTAGCGGTTTTTATGATGCTAGTGATGATCTTAATGATTTCTAAAGCATCAGTATTTACGCTTTCAAACTGTTCTTTATTAAGGTATTCGGTTTGGAATAATAATTCCAACCAATACATCGTTTCGTTTATTTCCTTTTGGGCTATAGCCATTTTATGAATAAAATCTTTTTTCGTTTCTGCGTGTTCAGCTTCTCTTACCATAGCACCTACGCTTGTACCACTTCGCAAAAGTTGTTTGCTTAAAACAAATTCTTTTTGCTGGTCGCACAAGAACTGGCTCAGCTTTACCACCCTGATAGCGAAATCAAAACTTTTATTTTTAACTACATTTTCCCTCACTGATAATTAAACATTAATCCTTTTTATTTTTAATGTCTGTTTCAGCCATTTTTAAGGCTTGCAATACCTGCTCTTTCCACCTGTCGGACGGACAAGCATTGGCCACAAGATCTACTATTTGATCTGTAAGCCAAAGCGCTATAAGCTCATCCGGACTTACTTTGAGTATCTCCGCTATTTTCAATACTTGCTCCTGTTTGGCTCTACGTTCACCACGTTCAATCTTGCTAAACATTGGCGTGTCTATCTCTAACTGTGCTGAGAGTTGCCGTTGAAGCAAGCCTTGGCTTTCTCTAAGCTCTTTTATCCTATTGGCTAATTTCATCTTTCGGTGTATATTATTTTCTCCTCAGTAAGATGTAATGCCCTAGAAGCAATAAACGATCTTTTTATAATTCATACCGGGGGAATTTTGTTTCCTTTTTAATTTTGACTTGTCAAATTCTGTCCAATGTAAGAATAATAGATCAAAGTAGCGAAAAGAAAATCGTGAATAAGAAAAATAAAGACTAGAAGCAAAAACTACTTACAATCCGATCTCACATTATCACATTGGACCTATACTAGCAACTATAAGTATTATCAATTCAGGTAAATTGACTTTCCGCTTTAGCTTCAAAAATATCAGGAGGGCTATTAAAAAAAGAATCGTGAAAGCGGACATTTTAGAATAGGAAAGATAGCCTTTGGCCGTTTTGGTTGTTTCATTAAGATATTGAGAATTGGCCAAACAATTCTGAAGCCTAAGTATATTGGCTAATTCAAGCACGGAATTATAACAATGTCAAACCTCAAAAATCTTTAAGTGCTCTCTTAAAAGAATGCGATTTATATTTGATTAGGATTTACCCTAACGACTGAACAAAGTGTAAAAACAGCGAAAATTTACCTTCGTTCTCGCTATAAGAGTAATAACTACTCTTGTTCAATTTTACACCGACTATATAAATCTGTCTGCCAAATCTTATATTTCTGAACTATAGAAACCTACATCGAAAGCCAATTCCCCTTGTATTTGGAATAATCCGTAAGCTCGTCTTTAAACCCGTTATAGGCTTCTTCCTCTTTGTAAGTCGTAGGGCCTATGAACGTATCCAGGGCGTCCCATCCTGCCCGGAGCATATTGGCCTGTACTTTGCGGTCCCGCTCCGTGGCAACGGCTAACAAAGCTTGCTTGAACCCGTTTGCCATATGGTGCTCTACGAGTTCGAGCGGCAAATTGGGTGTTATTCTGTTCATCACATAACTATACGCCGCCTGTTTATAAAGTCCACGTTCCATTAAGTGGCCCATCCAAAGGCTTTTTAAATTGTCCTGTCCTTGGGCTATCATGTGATTTAGGATGACAGGTTGGGTGGCTATGGCGCTTGGAAGCTCAGGGGACGATTTCAAATAGTCCTGCATTTTCGTTGAAAG
>NZ_VVIN01000136.1:0-2258 GCF_008711145.1 Arenibacter lacus | reverse complement strand
CTGACGGTCTCGTATAACCGTCAGTTACGGGTTAATATGCGTTAATTTTCGGTTTGGCACAGACGTTAGCAATTCCGAGTGGATTCGGACGTAGTCGAATCCGCCGTAATTGCGGTTATACATGGTTGTAAACAGTTTTTATTCCACTTTTTCGAACTTATAAGAACAACCTTCATCACAATTTAAATAGGTCGGTGTTAAAATTAGATGGTTACTTTCAAAGACATAATTTTCCACAAATGAACCAGGAGGATTTTCAATACCAGTATTAAAGCCATCACAATTATACTTTAAGGTTAAATTGGAAGAAGTTAATTCATACATTCCAGTTGAACACTCAGAAAATCTATTTGATGCAAATGAATTATCAGAGTTAAATGTATAAGTGTAACCATTGTTAACAGGATTCCATTGTGGACTATTACCTCCATCACTTCCGTATATTTCTACTAATTTCCAAGTTCCATATATAGAGTTTTCATTTTTTTGATTTTCATCATTTTGACTACAGGAACTAAATGATATAATAATAGTGAATAATAAGATTATGTTTTTCATGACCATAAATTTTTAGTTAATGATAATTTGATGTGTTTCTACATTTTCACCAATATAGATTTTAAGAATATACATTCCTTTTCTTAGGGATGAAACATTAATGGAATTTTTTTGTTTATCCAAGTTCCCTTGTAGAACGAGATTGGAATGAAAATCATACAATTTATAATTGGATTTTAGTTCGGTTTCGCTAAAAGTAGTATTTGCTTGGTTTGGATTTTTAAACTCAATATTCAGAGTTTCTGAACTTGGGTTTGGCGAAACAGTAAAATAACCTCCGAAGCAATAATTGTCCTTTTTAAAATATATTGTGTGCACACCATTACTACAGATACCTGTATAATCTATATCTATGGCATAAGTGTTGCCGTAGTTCATATTATTGGGTGTAAAGGCAATCTCATAAATGCCATATGAATAGGATGTCCAACCACTCGGGATAGTAGTATAGTTTATACTATTTACATAATTTGAATACATATTGATTACATATTCCTCACCGTCACAAATTAAATATGGGTCTAGCGAAGTGCCACTTCCAGTTAAATTGTTATAATTACTGTCCCGGACAAATACCTCGCTATTTGTTAAACTGGGATTATTGATTTGAACTTCTGTTGTTAAACCTGCACCAGAGCTTAGGTTTGCAGTTATCTGTCCAATACTTCCGCTACTGTACTTTGGTTTGACTGTAATCGAAGTGTCGTTGCTGCTTACAACCAATAAATTTGATGATACTTGCCAAGTTACGGGCGTCCCTCCATTTTGAAGGGTGAATGTTGAATTTGAAGGACTACAGATTGTATTTGGACCATTTAACGACGGGCAAGAATTGGCGGTTATATTTTGTAAAACAGATTCGTTTTGTATGGCATATCGCATTCTGTTACCTTGGCCATTTGTGAAATGGTCCCTATTATTGTAGTATGACATAATGTTTGTTAAATCAGGTGTGTAACCTCCTGAATTTCCAGCGTTTGAATCAGCAGGTGTATCACATACAACATCTCCGCAAGTACTACAATTTGACCCATTAATTGCTTCTGCACACCCAGAAGTATTTGGAGCAGTACCTTGAAAGGTATGGTAAAGATTTAAACAATGACCCAATTCGTGATGTGAAGTAGGTAGAAGAACTCTATCACTTCTTATGACTAAACTGTTTGATGGAATACTATCTGCTACACCAGTTACAAACCCTTGGTATACACCATTGATGTAAACATCCCATAATTCTTCAACTATATAGTAATTAATAGCATTCGGGACATCATAACCAGAATTCATTAATACTGTGTGTTCACCTTCATCTACTTGAATGAAGTCAGAATTATCAATAAAGTTAGTTCCTATATTATTAATTATGATATTATGTGGACTATAAAATTCGTTAAGTTCCACCGTTATATCATTTGTATCTGGCAATGGGAACGCATTCGTTCCATTTGTATTTCTTACAATATGGAAAAACACATTGATACAAGTATATGAACTAGAACTTTTGTAAGAGTTCGACTCTTTGCCTTTTGTGTTATTGTCCTCTTGGGGGTAAATTATTGGAGTAGTTGGAGGAGGTGTTCCACAAATTTGTCCAAATATTGAGTTGAAATTCCAAATTAAGAGTAGGATTAAAAGTAGTTTTCTTTTCATAATTTCTATTGTTTTTTATGGTTAATGTTTGTGTAAAAATTGTTTACAAC
>NZ_VVIN01000135.1:0-2388 GCF_008711145.1 Arenibacter lacus | reverse complement strand
CCCAAATACACTAGTTGTGACCAGTGCGAAAATTAGGAAGAAACCATAATATTCATATCATTTTTAGGAAAAAAAGCATACTTAGTAAGATTCTATATTTAAATAGGTCTATAGTATCTTAACAAGGAGTAGCGTTCATTTCTCCCTACTCTTTGTGTATTACGCTATTTAACCTTTACTTCTTCCATAATGTGTTCAGGATAGGCAATATAATCTCGACCCATATAATTTTTCATACACAAGCCTTTTGCCAATCCTTTGTCAGTAATTTCATCACCGTTAATGAGACCATCATTTTCCATTAAATCAATAAACTCAGCTTGTTTTAAACCTAAGATTTTGGAAATTTTAGAAGCCGAGTATATGCGGCTGTCCATTGTTCTAACTCTGCTGTTTGTCTTGGATGGTTTTGGATTTTGTTTGTTCTTTTTTTCTACTGGAGTAAGATCATCTATTACAATTTTTATTCCTTCTAGTTTTTTAGATCCTATTAACCCACTTAAACCCTTACTTTCTTTTAATATAGGTTCGCTTTTAAACTTCAATTCAGAACCCTCAAATATTTTATTGAATTTTTCTAAGGGATCGGTTTCATTGTTATTTAATCCAAAAACATTATTCTTAACGGTTGATACTCCTTGTGATATTAAGGAATCAGCACCGTCTATTACCTTGCCCAGTATTCCTGTAGATGCGTAATGCACTAAAAATCCAGATTCAATATTGTTAGCTAAGGAATAGTCATATAGATTTAGACTGGTTAACATAAAGTGTGTGTCATTCTGGAAGAACTTAGCATGTAACCTTTCATTATATCTAATCTCTACGTTGGGGAATGATTTTAAAAATTCTAAACTGTCTTTTTTTATACTTTTATAAATGTTGTTTTCATTCTTGCCAAATAGGACCCTTAGCCTAAAATCGGGTTTACCTATTTTTTCTCGTAGTGCATCCTCAATCCTCTTATCTAAGTCGAGGAAAGGTGATATTAATAATAATTCATTCTTGGAAGTTCTAATTATGTTCTCAACCGCTGCAATCAATTGATTGTCAAATAAAAATTCACCATCTATAGTCATTGTTTTCAGTATAAAGATTAGTCGATTATTTTAATAGGAAACGTCTGTCAAAAAGTTTTATTGCATTATAAATTTTGAAGCACCTCCCTAGACTTGGTTTTTAACTTGCTATAATTGATTCCAATGTGTGCTCTTTCATAATAAGTATATATCCCAAAGGCGATACCAAAAAGCGGTAAACTTTTTTAAATAAAAGCACAAGTACGATCTATGATAAAGGTTTAATCATGCTTTAAGTTCAAAGGTCTAGATAGGAAATTTAAGATAATTGGATATCTTTAAGGCTTAATAAAATTACACCCACCACATCAATGACAGAACAGAAAGCAAAACTAGAGCAACAACTCTGGAACATTGCCAATACCCTACGAGGTAAAATGAATGCCGATGAATTCCGCGATTATATATTGGGCTTCATTTTTTATAAGTACTTAAGTACAAAAATGAACCTGTATGCCAATAAAATATTAAAACCAGACGGACTCACTTTTCAAGAAATTGAAGGACATCCCCAGGAAGCCGAATATATGGCTGCTATTAAAGATGCTGCCTTAGACCGCTTGGGGTATTTTTTAAGACCGTCCGACTTGTTTAGTGAATTGGCAAAAAGAGGTAATGGCGGTGGAAAGCACCAGTTTATTCTGGGAGATTTGGCTAAAGTGCTTACTCATATAGAGCAAAGTACCATGGGGTCTGAAAGTGAAGAGGATTTTGGAAACTTATTTGAAGATTTGGACCTCACCAGCTCCAAGTTAGGAAAATCTGAAAATGATAAGAACGAGCTTATTGTAAAAGTCCTTACGCATTTAGATGAGGTAGATTTTGATTTAGAAAACACGGATAGTGATGTACTAGGGGATGCCTATGAGTATTTAATTGGGCAGTTTGCCAGTGGTGCTGGGAAAAAGGCCGGGGAGTTCTATACCCCACAACAAGTGTCCAATGTTTTGGCGCAGTTAGTGACCGTGGGCAAGGAGCAACTGAAAAATGTGTACGACCCTACCTGTGGTTCTGGCTCGCTATTGTTGCGTGTGGCCAAGGAGGTAAAGAGTGTGGGTGCCTATTACGGGCAGGAGATGAATCCTACTACTTATAACTTGTGCCGAATGAACATGATTATGCACGATGTGCATTACAAGCGGTTCGACATAAAGAATGAGGACACCCTAGAGCGACCACAACATCTAGACTTACGGTTTGAGGCCATTGTAGCCAATCCGCCCTTCTCGGCAAAGTGGAGCGCGAGTCCCTTGTTTATGAGCGACGACCGATTTTCGGCCTATGGGAAATTGGCACCCAGTTCTAAGGC
>NZ_VVIN01000134.1:0-2594 GCF_008711145.1 Arenibacter lacus | reverse complement strand
TATAAAGCTTTTGAGCGCTTAAGAGGGCAACCCATGGAGGCTTATCGGCATTAGGCGCCATGGATCTCTCCGTTAAACATAAACTACAAGGTCCCCAAGCCTTGCAGGGTGATCCATTTAATTGCAACATGGCTGACTGGAAAAGACCAATAAACGCAGGCAAGGGATTAATTGAGCTTCATTAAATAATTGGTTTTTGAATAGCCCCCAGATGTATCCGGGGGTTAAAATTGTTGCCAAAAATGGGCCTTAGCCCAACTCAAATACTCTAGGAGCTATTTCCTTTCATCGACATAGTACCCTACGCCCCTTTTCATGATCCTATACACTAGCAGAAATAACACCTTCCAATGGGATGGTAGCAGCGCCCAGAATTCCCCGTTTACATTTTCTCTCATGCAAAGGGAGGGTAAGAAATACAACCTTTCCATTCCATGGCCTACAATAATATTACCTCAATTTACCCCTAAATAGCCTATAAAATACCACTCTGGGGTAATATCTAATGCGTATTGAGTAATATATACTAAGGATTTCCTGTTTTATATATTTTTCTTTGTTAGGGAGCTTCGTGAAATTTAGCTTGAAGCGCTTTAAAATCATCAGTAAAACGAGGACTACCTACCTCCTATATGTGGGGTGTATGTTGGCTAATTTTGCACTGAGCTCCCACTTAATAGAGATAGGCTACCAAACGGTAGTACCAACATTACAAGGTTTTTATTTACTCCCAGATCTAAATTGAACTTAACCAAGGAATAGGCAATGTACAACACGCTATTTTATAGGTGTAAGCTTGTTTCACTTAGGTTGGCAATCTAAATACAGGAAAGATATGTTAACAGGAATCGATTATTTTATTGTGATTTCCTACATCGTGGGGATGTTGTTATTGGGCTTGTATTTCAAAAAATTCGTCCACAATTCCAAGGATTATTTTCTGGGCGGTAAGAGCATGCCGTTTTGGGCTATAGCAATGTCCATTGTGGTCTCCGATATTGGCGCTTTGGATTTTGTTGGAGTTTCTGGTCAGGCCTATCGCTACGGGGTTTCCGTAGGAAATTTTGACTGGGTAGGCTCTGTGCCGGCTATGTTATTGGCGGCTTTTATTTTCATCCCCTATTTCTGGCGAGGGGGCATGTATACCATCCCGGAATATTTGGGTAGGCGATATAATCAGAAAGTAAGGACCATAGCTGCCGTAACCTGGATTGTGTTTTTCGCGTTAAATCTAGGCGTGCTCTTCTGGGCCAGTGCGGTCTTGCTAAATGTCTTAATGGGGTGGCCTATTTGGATCTCTATCCTTGCTACGGCCGGGGTGGTGGGACTCTACACCTATTTTGGGGGGATTACCGCAGTGATCATGACCGACGTGGTACAGATGATCATCATGTTTATTGGCGGATTCGCCCTAGTTTTTCTAAGCTTATACGAAGTTGGTGGCTGGGATAATATGGTAGATAAAATTGCAGCCATGGGTCCGGAATACCAACGTCATTTCGATATCATCCAACCCTCAGATACCAAATCGCCCTTCCCGTGGACGGGCATTTTGTTTGGACTCACCTTTGTAATGGCCAACGCATATATGATTGGTAATCAATCTATTGTGCAGCGTTGCCTTACCGCTAAAAATGAATGGCATGCCAAAGCAAGTATGATCTTTGGCTCAGCACTAAAAATGTTTATTCCCTTTTTGGTACTCTTTCCAGGGCTAATGGCCGTTGTAGTGCATCCAGATCTAGCAGATGGCGATCAGGCCTTGCCGATGATGATAAAATCTATCCTTCCCCCTGGACTCGTAGGGCTCATGTTTGCCGCATTTTTCGCAGGCCTAATGTCTAGTGTAGATTCCTTACTCAACTCAACCGCCACCCTCTTTACCAAGGATATCTATGAAACTTTTATCAAAAAAGGAGCTTCTGACCGCCACTATCTAAAAGTAGGACAGTTCACTACCCTGTCCTTGTTGGTGATAGGGGTAGCCACATCCCCCATTAGCAGTGATTTCCCCGGTATCTACGTGGCCATACAAACCTTTATGTCCTATTTTCAAGGGCCCTTGTTCGCCATTCTTTTGCTGGGAATCTTTTGGAAACGCACTACCCAATGGGGCGGACTTACCGCATTGGTGGTCGGAATTGGTTTTGCTGTGTTCCTAA
This sequence comes from Arenibacter lacus, assembly GCF_008711145.1. Classification (NCBI taxonomy): domain Bacteria; kingdom Pseudomonadati; phylum Bacteroidota; class Flavobacteriia; order Flavobacteriales; family Flavobacteriaceae; genus Arenibacter; species Arenibacter lacus. The sequence continues at coordinate 432 of NZ_VVIN01000134.1, read as the reverse complement.
ACGTTTTTAAAGATCGGTTTTTTACCATAGAAGATCCCTTCCTATATATTTCATGGTGGTCCTTTCTATTGGGCTTCCTTGTAAATATAACGGTAAGCCTTGTAACCAAACGCCATTCGGAAGTTCAATTGGAGGGCTTGGTGTTTAACCCTAAAATCCTAACTAGTAAAAAAGCCCAATAATATGTTCAATTTCGATTGGTTGTCCGGTATTTCCCAAGAAACTGCTAAAATGATATTCCTCTCCTTGTATGCTTTTATTGGATTCTTGGTGCTTCTGTTGCCCAGAGAGTATGTGTACGTAGGGATAAAAAAAGAGGACAGACGTTGGTATCACAATCTTAAACTGTGGTCGCTTTGCGTGCTGTTTATTTTGTCGTTTATCTATTATCTGTTTTAAACTTTTATTATGAATGAAATGGAACAAAAAGGA
>NZ_VVIN01000133.1:0-3146 GCF_008711145.1 Arenibacter lacus | reverse complement strand
CGGCAGCTTAAAAGACGACACCAAACCAGAAAAATCATCTTGACAACCACCCGACTTTGAACTACGAAGGATGAAATTTTTCAGGGACAACTTCCAGCATTTCCAAAAAACAGTTTACCCATTGACTTGGAGACAAACAAACAATTTGAGCATTAAGGTTTAAACCGAATTTTTCCGAAATTGACCTGACCTGACTTTTCCTGAAAATCGACTTTAAAGCTGTTTTTACAGATAAATCAGGTTTCTCTAACAGACAGGAAATAAATGCTAAGTATTTGGCTTTAAACTTAAAATCAAAAAATAACTGTTTTCTTTTAATGTTTAACAGGGCTGATTTGACAGTTGGCGGTGGAAAGAAACTTTCAGGACCTACCTCATAGACAAGTTTCAAATCAAAAAAAGTATGATAGAAAACGGTATATGGATTGTAAAGCTTCCTCGAAAATAACTTTTGTGTAGGTTCTAACTGAAGGACAATGGAACCTCCCAGAAAATTTCCAAGACTCTCAAACATCAGGATTTTGAAAATATCGGAAGTAATGCCATAAGGAATATTTGACACCACTTTGAAAGGAAATTTCGGAACTGCAAAATTCCTAAAATCACAACCGACAACTTGAACATTTCGGGCATCAGAAAATAATTTTCGTAAATGTTCAACCAAAGCTGTGTCGTTTTCAATAGCAACAACATTGTTGGCGATTTTTAATAAATGAACAGTAAGAAACCCCTTGCCTGCCCCAATATCTAAAACCGTATCCTGATTACTTATATTTGCTTGTCTTATTGCATCTTTTATTAGCACTTTATCAATAGTAAAGTGCTGACCCGTAAAACGAACGGGCAATTTCTTTTTTGTCATTAGTAACTTCTTACAGGTGAATACTTGAATTCAAATCGTGGAGAAGTGAATAGACAGTATTACCCGACAGAGCAACTATGACAACGTAACGCCTTTACAAAAAAGTCGGTACACGAAACCCATAGACTAATTGTCTTGACCTAAAAGAGATTGGAATTTTCAGGACTGCCTATCACTTAGATAGAAGTCCAAGGTCTGCTGAAATACATAATTCAAAAATTGAAATTGCTTGACTGCAAATTTAGTAACTTTGCTTGACAAATTAACGAGAAAGAAGAGAAAATGAAAACCGACCGCATAATCGAGTAGACGGCTCCGCACCCAAATAGGCACGGAGTTCGCCTCTCACACCACCGTACGTACGGATCTCGTATACGGCGGTTCAATAATGATACATTACTGTTTGAGGTATTCGACTAAACTAATGTAACCCCGCCTTTTTAATCGTTCGATTGTAATTGTAGTTCTAAGAATAGGGCTTTGAGCAACTGCCCAACCACCCATTCTTGTTCTACTCCACGCATAGGCTTTTCCTTGTTCTACACCTAATCGGATTAGATTCTTTCTTTTCCGTTCGGGCTTTTTCCAATGATGCCAGATGCAATATCGCAATCGGTTTCTTAACCATTCTTCCAACTTTTTAAGTTTGGCTTGAATGGATGCTTGTTTGTAATAATTTATCCAACCTCGAACCAATAGATTGATACGGTGGATTCGTTCAGTAAAATCAATAGGAATTGTCTTTTTGGTTAACATTTTAAGCTTTGCTTTAAAAGTTTTCCATTTAGAGTTTTCTACGATTAATTGATATTTTCCTTTTGCTCCCTTTTTGTAAGAGGCTACAAAGGAATGTCCTAGTAAACTAAAAGTTAAAGGACGACGAATGCCACTCTTTTCTCGATTGATTGGTAATCGGAGTTTTTGCTTTAAATACAAATAGAGTTTGTTTCCTACTCGTTTTGCGGCTTTCTTACTTTTAACATAAACACTAAAATCATCGGCATATCTTACATAACGTAGATTTCTACTTTCTAGTAATTTATCAAGCTCGTTGAGCAAGATGTTTGACAGTAGAGGGCTTAAAGGAGAGCCTTGCGGAACTCCTTTTCTGCGTTTTTGTAGTTTACCCTTAATGAGTATTGGTGCTCTAAGAAATAAACGCAAGAGCTTTAAGGTTTGTTTACACTTTACTTTTCTGTAAATCAACTCTAGTAATACATAATGTTCTACTTCATCGAAGAAAGACTTCAAGTCAATATCGACAATGTGTTGATACCCTGAATTGATGTACTTTAAGCTTTGTGAAATTGCCTGTCCCGCATTGCGCTGTGGGCGGAATCCGTAACTGTGCCTTTGGAAGTCTACCTCAAATATAGGTTGCAGTACTTGATGTAATGCTTGTTGAAAAACCCTGTCTGTAACTGTTGGTACTCCGAGCAATCTCGTTTTACCATTACTTTTAGGGATTTCAACGCCTAGTATTGGAGATGGCTGATAAACTCCTTTTTCTATTTGCTTGATGTATTGCTGTCCGTTTACTTGTAGTATAGACTTGAGTGTTTGCACACTTTTACCATCTACGCCACATGCTCCCTTGTTGCGATAAACCTGTAAATAGGCTGCGTTCAGATTCTCTTTTGATATTAATTGTTTAATCATTAATACTTCATTCGTTTTGTTGTCTCGCTTAATCGATGGCTACTTTAGTGCTAGGCAACTGCCCTTAAATCGCACCAATGCTCCATTGTTTATTAAAGACCATTATTGTTCAGTCCTTCATTAATGCTCAGCTCATTAACTACTATGACGTCGGCTGACTTCTCTGTTATGTTAACTCGTAACTACAGAGACCTCCCTTGGTAAGGTAAATACCCTTCAATCTAAGCCCGCAGAATCTACATAGATGCTCTTGAATAGTTTGGGGCTTTGTAATGATGTGCTTACTTACCCAAGCAACTATGCCTCATATTCTGTTCCTGTTCGTCGGTTCAGATTTTTGTAGTCTCGCTTACTTCACTTCTAAGGTCACCCTTAACAAGCTTGCGACTTACTAATGCTTCAGAGCGTTACCTCCGCGCATTCGGGACTTACACCCTATGGGATGTTCTTTTTTTTTAAAAAAAAAAAAAAAAACTATATTTACCATTCAAGGCACACACATCACCTATACGCAAGCAGGGGTTTCGTGCTTCGTAGGACAGTTAAGTGGTAAATTTAAAGTTCAGTTCTTCGTAGGAAGTTCAGTGGTTAAAATCCCTGCCTGCGTATAGCTGAGAACCGTTGT
>NZ_VVIN01000132.1:0-3148 GCF_008711145.1 Arenibacter lacus | reverse complement strand
AGGAACCGTAGATCCTAATGGGGATACACCACTTTCCTATGCTTGGGATTTCCAGACAGATGGTAATGTAGATGCCACCACGGAAAACGCTTCCTTTACCTATACTGTGGCCGGCACCTATAATGCACAATTACAGGTAGACGACGGCAATGGAGGAGTAGGTGTCCAAAATGTAACTATCTACGCAGGGAACAATGCGGCCACTTTTACCTTTAACTCACCCCCAGATGGCGGATTTGTAGGATGGGGAGATGAAATTAATATTGACTTGGTGGTGAATGATCTGGAGGACGGTAGTACTGGTTCGGGCATAGATTGTGCCGATGTTTCCGTGGTACCTTCCTTAGGACACCTTAATCATTTTCATGACGGTGCCACCGTAGACGGATGTCCGCGTACCTTGACGCTGCAATACGAAGGCCATGATATTGATGGGGGAGCCGATCTTTTTTACGTGTTAGGAACCAATTATACCGATCAAGGCGGGCTACAGGCTTTTGATCAGATTCAATTGCACCCCAAACGCAAGGAAGCAGAATACTATGACACCCAAAACGGTGTTACAATTATCCCAAACACAGATTCTCAAATGGGAGGCATAGAAGCTATCCGAGTGAATGATAATAGTCACATTTCTTTTTCCGGTCGGAATCTTATGAATATAAATTCGGTCAGATATAGGGTGGCTAATACTGGTCCTGTAGGGACCATTGAAATGAGGACTGGTAGTAATAACGGGCCCCTGCTGGCTACAACTACGGTGCCGATTACGGGAGGTCTTAGTAATTGGGTAAATATTGAATCTACGTTTACCGATCCAGGGGGTAAGCACGATTTGTTCTTTATTTTTAAAAATGGAACGGCCACCCAGGATATTTTTGATGTGAATTTTGTAGAGTTTTTAGGTGCTGGGGTTTCTGTGGACAATTCCCCACCATTGGTTAATCAAGTAAGCTCCTTAAGTGAAACGGAAATAAGTGTGGAATTTTCCGAATATATGAATCAGGCTTCAGCCGAGACTCTTTCCAATTACTCCATTGATAACGGAATATCCATTTCTGGAGCAGTTCTTCAGCAGGATGGTAGAACAGTACTGCTCACCGTTTCTACTATGAGCTCCAATACTACTTATAACTTAACCATTAGTAATGCCCAAAATCAAGCAGGTCTACCTATAGTTACTGCTACCTATCCATTTTCTGCTCTTGGATCTATAAGGATTAATGTTGGTGGGCCTCAAGTAACTCATAATTCCGATATCTACGAAGCAGATCAATTTTCAACCGGAGGAAACTTGTATAGTGCAACTATCCCAATTGAAGGAACCAATGACGATGCATTATATCAAACAGAGCGTTATGGGATCTTTACTTATGAAATACCTGTGCCAGCAGCTGGGGAGTATACTATTCGCCTTCACTTTGCTGAACTCTATTTTGGTGTGGGGAGTCAACCTGGAGGTCCTGGATCGCGGGTATTCAATGTGAATATTGAAGGAGTCCAGGTTTTGACCAATTTTGATATATTGGCAGAAACCAATCCTGCAACGGCGCTACAAAAGGAATTTAACGATATTACCATATCCGATGGTTTTGCAACCATACAGTTGCTTAAGGTAGTAGAAAATCCGAAACTATCGGGGATTGAGATTATGGCGCAAACCGCTACTCCCCCATCCCCAACCTTAACCATTACCTCCCCTAATAATGGCGCTTCTGTTAATCAGCCCTTTCAGGTGCATTTTACGGTAGAGAATTGGACTATAGAAGAGGGAGATACCCACATGCATTACGAGATTGATGGACAACCGGTAGGTCCACACTATAGTTATGGACCAATCACAATAGATGGCCTAAGTTTAGGAGCCCATACCATACGTCTAGAATTGTATGATGTGGGGCATATACCCACAGGGGTATTCCAAGAAATAACGGTGAATGTAACGGATCAAGAAGTATGCAATTCCACTCCCTTTCCAGATTCTTGGGCGGTACATCAATTGGAAGCAAACCCGTTTACCGCTGTTTTTACCATTCCGGATCATGACTTGGATGGGGACGGTCTCAAAGATATAGTGACTGGTGGTTTTTGGTATAAAAATCCAGGCTCTGCCTCTGGTAACTGGACAAAAACGGCTATTGGCGGTAATTTTGGAAATGTGGTACATGTGTACGATTTTGATGGGGATGGGCATCTGGATTTATTAGGGACGGAATATGGACCTTCGGGTAAAGAATACCAAAGTGAGCGACTCTTATGGGCTAAGAACGATGGGAGTGGAAATTTTACCGTTTATAACAATATTCCGGTGGTAAATAGCGGGTATAATGAACCCTTTTTGGCTGGAATTACAGGAGGCGATTTTGGTTTGGGAAGTCCGTACCAGATGGCAATTAACTGGAACGGCGCCGAATCTACGAACTTTCCGGTGCAAATGTTGACCCCTACCGCAGACCCTACTACAGGAACTTGGAGTTTAGTAGCCATAAGTAATGATCCCTCTGGGGAAGATATAAAGGCAGGGGATATAGATGGAGATGGGAAGCTGGATTTATTCCAAGGAATTAATTGGTTAAAGAACGAAGGCAACGGTACTTGGACTACCTATTCTACTGGGATTACATACGCAACTACTCCAGACAGGATACAATTGGCTGATATTAATGGAGACGGTAGGTTAGACGGTGTAGTGGGACAATTGGGCCTAGGTGGTGATCCCAATAAAAATGAGTTTGCTTGGTTTGAAGCTCCTGCAGATCCTACACAGCCTTGGATAAGACATGTTTTGAGTACCTCGGTAAGTGGTAGCCTTAGTGTTTTCGCTGTGGATATTGACGAAGATGGTGATATAGATATCGTTGTAGGGGAGTGGTTGGGCAGTCGCCGATTAATTGCTTTTGAGAATGATCTTTGTAATACTGGGAATTGGATTACCCATATCTTAAATGATGGATCCCTAAACTTGGAGCATCATGATGGTGCGATAGTGACCGATATTGATGATGATGGAGATCTTGATGTAATCTCCAATGGATGGCTAAACCACAAAGGGCCTCGCATATACGAAAATACTACACAGTCCAGCGGGAGTCAAATTCCTATTGCGAATGCGGGTGCAGATCAGACCATTACCTTGCCAACTACTTCT
>NZ_VVIN01000131.1:0-3355 GCF_008711145.1 Arenibacter lacus | reverse complement strand
CTATTTTAAATCACCTCAAAACACTAATAAAATCAATACTTCAACGATTATCTAACCCTATTTTCAGGGGATGGCTAGTTAGTATAAACTACATAAAGTTCAAAAAACAATTTTTGCTGATTAATTAACATTGGTTTGAACAACCAATGTTTACAGGTCGAAATAAAAGCTGAAGTACTAAAATATTAAGTGTAACATTTAAATTCATCGCTTTGATTTGCGTAAAAAAGCATTCCTTCGTGCTAAATCAAGCAACTCCTTTTTGGAGTAGAAGATGGAGCGGCCGATTTGATAGTAAGGAATGATTTTTTTCTTTTTCCAACTGATCAAAGAGGTTACGGAAATTCCCAAAAACTTGGCGGCCTCTTTTTGGGTCAAGCGATCTTCTTCCAGATTTAGGGATGTTTCTTGTATGTACTCCGTTTTACGAAGTTCTTCCAAGACCATTTTTACGGCCCTTTTTAAATCCTCTTTCGTGTGCGTGTAAAAAAGTACATTTCCCATTTGTGTCGTATTTAATCCAGAGCGTATTGCTCGGTAACTAAATTGGGAATAAATTCAAACAAGCACCCTGCACTTTAAGCATCAGTGCAATTCAATCGGTTTAAAGAAGATAATAAGGGCAGCAGTTTTTACAAGCACGAAAAATAGGAGTGCATTCAATCATCGATTTTGAGTATCGAACGGATGCGCCTTCTGATGTCGTTATCGGGAAATAGGTGGTGTTCATCACTTGGTATGCGTATTAGCGAACTGTAACTGAATCCATCTTTTCCATTCTTTTCATGGATGTCCTCGTCCAATGTCCGGATGATTTGGGTCTTGTTGCTGAGAATATATTTATTGTCCGCCAAATAGAGAAACAGTTTCGCGAAATCCTTGGCGTGTTTTTGGGGAATGAAGTTTAACGGCTTGTACCCAAAGTTGTTTACAAAGCGTTTCGTAAAATCAATTTTCTCATCATATTCAAAAGCGAAATTTCGATATAAAAAACTCTCGATGGCCCTGTCCTGTTCCTCGTTGATCTTTAATTTGAGATGGGCAAAGAACTCGACCAATGCTTTTTTCAGTTTGAGCTGCGACCCGCTTTTTGCAATAATGATCTCATTTTTGGGTTCCTCGACAACATCCGCATCGTTTTTGACGGACACTCTTACGTCTGTTGCTTTAAGACGCTTTAGCCATTTCACAAATTCATAGGATTTGACCAAGGGCGATTTTATGGAGCGAAGTGTATTGATTCCTGTTTCTTTGTCGGTAACGATATGGGTTTTGTTCTTTACATTGGTGGTCAAATCTTGAAAATAACGCTCTCCAATAACCTGCTGTAATTCCTCCAACAAAAATAAGAGCCTTGTCTTTAATAGGCTGAAAAGTTCCTTGTTCTTCAAGGCATCGATAACCAACCGTTTCCATTGCTCAAAGCCGACCAATAAAGGCAACAAGAGCGCAGCCCTATGCATTAGGGCAAATGGTACTTCTTGCTTTCTTTTGTTGAGGAACAGCTTTTTGAGCTTATTTCCCTCTTTTTCCAGTTCATCCCTCAATGATCGTTTTAATGACCCTACTTCCTTCCTAATGCTGATTCTCAAATAATTCAAGGCGTGGCCATAGAAAGGTGCGGAGTTTTGATCTGGAAAATCGTAAACGGGAAAGCCCAACCGCTCCTCAAATGACATCACATTCAACAGGCGTTCATAATTTACTTCTGGTTCAATAAGAATTTGCCTTGCCTTGTAGAAGCACAAAAAGCGATTTACGGATTCCATTTGTTCAGTTTCATCTAACAAACGTTTTATCGTGCCGAAATCCATGTGAAAGAATTTTATACAATCCTCTCCCAATCTATTGGGCAAGTACGGCCCCTCCACGGGTTCATCGAAAACCGGAATCGATTGCGGTTCTGATGGATGATACTTTTCAGGATGCAAAACGGAAAAATCAAATAATATATCAAGACTAGCCAACAGCACATCATCTTTTACATTTTGCAAAAGCCATCCTATTAGATGGTAAAACTGATACGGACTTAGCCGACGTATTTTTCTTCTGGTATATTCTTTAAACTCCTTGGTCTGAAAATCGCTAAAGAAAACAGCTTTATCGGGTCTAGGGCTTCTTCTATGTTCAAGGATTGGGTCAAATTGGGCTTGGTTTGTCTTAGTGCTATTCTTCAGAGGTCACGATAGGGTTCACCTTCAGAACAACAGCAAAAAGAAATGGCTTTACATTAACGCCAATTTGTTGAAAATCTTGTATTTGGAATAGGGATAAGGTCTAAGGCAATGTGGGAAATTGCCTGAACTATAAAGGTTTTAAGAAGTGGATTTAGCAGAAATGCAGGTCAATTATTGGAAACGTTGTTCCAAGCGTTGTCCATCTCCCTTTTCTTTAAATCCTCAGCAATTTTGACATAACGCCTGAAAGTGGCTTCTTGCTTGTGTCCCGTAATATTGCGTACGACCATTTCTTTCATGCCCAACACCAAACTATTGGTGACAAAGGTTTTTCGTGCGGTATGGCTGGTAATCAATTTCCATTTTGGCTCCGTAATATCAATACGCTTTTGCCCGATCCAACGGGTAATTGAAGTGGGGGTGGTGATTTTGGCGAGCCGACAGCATTCCTTAATGTGCTTGTTGAATTTCACATCAGAAATGATGGGCAGAGGCTCGTAAATAGTGTCCTTGTATTTGTCCAGAATTGCTTTTGCGAAATTATTGAGCGGTACTTTATGGGCGACCGTCTTTGTCTTTTTGATGTTTAACATGATATGGTCATTAAAAACATTGGAAGCCCGAAGCTGGCTAATATCTGAATAGCGCAATCCTGTAAAACAGCCAAAGCAATAGACATCCCTTACTTGGGTTAATCTTGTGTTGTGGAAGCTATGGTTGTAAAGCGTCATCAATTCATCCATGGTAAGGTAAATGACCTCGGTTTCTTGTCCAGTGGCCTTAAACTTTTTAAAGGCTAAATTGGAGTGATACCCTCGCTCATGAGACCAATTCATAAAGGTTTTCAATATAGAAATCAGTTTTGCAAAGTAATTGTTAAGCGTATTCTTTTCTTCAAAACACTACCATCCGGAAGTCATGATTTTAAAATAGCCTGAGAATCCCGTATTTTGGTTTTGCGAACTAAAAATACTTTATATGGGACTCTTCAGGCGTACCAAAAATACGAACAAGCCGCTTATCCGCCAAATCATCGACCTCGTTCCCCGCTGGATGCTCTCCCGTTGCACCGACCAGCATAAAACCGATAAGGGATGCAGTAGATATAAGACCTATGACCAATTCGTCGCCCTGACTTTCGGACAGCTGAACAAGTGCCTCACTCTTAGCGACATATC
>NZ_VVIN01000130.1:0-3395 GCF_008711145.1 Arenibacter lacus | reverse complement strand
GTATTCAAGGTAGCGACCAGTTCATTGGCCTTTTGCATCTCATGTACAAGGCTTGCATTGGGACTCCGTTGGTTCTTGTAATGGGCCACTTTTACCAATTGATTGAGGTTGTTCCCTATTTTGTTCAGTTGATAATTAACTTTCGGAGTACTAACTGGTAGTCCTTCCACTTTCTCCACCTCCTTGCTTAGAATGAGGGTTCTTAAAAAAGGGCCCACCGTACCTCTTTTATGGAAATCGACCTTATTAGACTGTAAAAGCGCCTTCACTTTTTCCAGTTCTTCGGTATTGAATCGGAGCGTGATGGCATGCTTTCGCTTGCTCTCTCCCAACCGTTTCCTGCCGATGCTGCCAATTGCCATTATTTTTCTTGTTTTTTACTGCCGAGGGCAGCTTTTCACTTCGCTAGAAGTAGGAGTTTTGCGTTGCGCAAAACATAACTTGCTATCCGTTAAAAACGGATATTTCTATATAAATATAACACATCAAAATCTATCCTAAAAGACTTATTTACAGTATTTTACACCTTAAAACCATATAAAGCCATATGAGACCATATAAGACCAGCCCTGGTTTAATATGGTCTTATATTTTATTCGAAAAAATGGTAAAAACGATAAAAATAGCTCGATTTCATAGCAAGGGATAAAAAGGGCAAGGGGTTTTTTCACCCCTTGTGCTTTGGTGCGGTGCCGAGGCTGTCGGGCTAGACTGCAAGCAAAATCCTTTCCTAACAGATAGGATAAAATGTGGTGGTTAGGGGAAAGAATAGTGCTGGAAGATTGGCCCGATGGCCGCAGGGGCATGGTAATTATTACAAGTTTAATTGCCACAGAAAGTCTATTTAAACCTGGGGTTTAGTAAACTTTTGAGGATTGGTATTTTCCTACGTGAAATTTCGTTTAAGGAAACTATTCAACCTTTTATCTCCATTATTTATGATCACCTAAAGTTTATAGGTTAGTGATACCATGGCAATTCTAGGCAGGACAAAAGTATTTTGATCTGACACGATGAAATCATTGAAGCGATTTTGGTTTTTATACCTAACATCAAATAAGTTTTGGACGGTTAATTTAAAATCCCATGCGCTATTTTCCTTGCCATAATAAAACGAAGCATTACCAATGCTAAACTCATGTGATGAATCTGTCGATTTATTCTGATATTTATAATGGGTATAATCAAAGGATCCGATAAAATTCTTCAAGAAGTCGTATTCAACAGAAATAAAGGGTTCGTTCGTTAGAAAATTAAATGTATTGTTATTCGATCCGTAGTTTCCCAGACTTTGTTTGAATCCAACTTCAATAATTGGAAATTCTTTGTGCAGGGTTTGTGCTGAAAGTCTATAAGAACCCGTAGTGTTTTTATATTCCGAAATGGTCCCATTAATCTGCTGGGATGATCTGGATGAGTTTAACCTGGTCGTTAAACTATATTTAAAATTCCTAGTGCTCTTTTTAGCTATTATGGTGCCATTTAAATTTTGGTTCGGTGCACTAAGCCTGATTGGTGACGTAATTCTATCTTGATCCTCTGTTATAACTGAGTTTGTAATACCATTTATTCTGTACTCATAACTCATTACCCCCAATACATACAGTCCTCTCAATAAACTGGATCTAGAATAGGTAAGACTGGAATAATGGCTTAGATCATTTTCAAGGTCTTCATTTCCTATATATACCGAATTATAGGATTGTAAATAATACTTGCCGGCCAACCTTTCCGCATCGGAAAATGAACTTTTTAATTTGGAGTCCAATCTAAGAAAAGCTCCCGAAGAACTAGAACGCCTTCTTATGGAAACATCTGGGAGCAATACCCATTTATTTTTTTTGATGATATTGGCCTGATCAATGGACCAAGAGTAGTTGTGCAGGAAAAAGCTCTGGTGAAACTCAAATTCCCCTACCCTGGCATTATAGTACATCCCAGCATATAGGTCGTTCAACCTAAAGCTCAAGTCATTTCCAAAACCGTTGGAACTAAAGTCGTTTATCGTGCCATCGTCCAAAAGTTGACTATCATTTGTAACGAATTGATACGCCTTATATTGGTTGCCAAAAGTGGCATGCACTAGATTAAAATTATCAATATTCCAATAATGTTTGAATATACCGCTTGCAGTGCTATTTTGAACCTGACGTAACATTTCCAACCTATAGATATCATCCGGCTCGAGCGGAACGATGCCCTGCGAAATGGCCCTGTTGGTATCCCAAAAAATGTTTGTGTTATTTTTGTCGTATTCAAAATTGGCACTTGAAGAAAAGGCATGTTTGGAGGATAATTTTTTATGCCACTCCACATTTCCATTTGCGTAAACATCTTCTGAATCATCCAAACTATTAAAAGATTGTTCCTCTGTATTTATAATGGACAAAATAGAATTTTGATCGGTATTGTCCGTTCCCTTTGCCATTATATCGAAGGACCATTGTTCCAAAGTATTGGGGGCGTAAGTAAGCTTAATTTTTCCAAGGCCCAATTTTTTATGGAAGGTTCCCGTGTTCGTGACCTTCTCCAAAAAGCTATTGTCAGGTAGCATATAATCATTTGTGGCCTCCATACGGTTTTCGTACTTGGAACCGGAAAAAATCATATAACTGGAAAGGTCGATTTTATCGTTTAAGGTTTTAGTGATATTTAAGGCCCCAACAGTGTTCTCGCTCTTTGTTACATCCGTAACTTCTATGGCATTGGAAATCGTCTTTCTTTCTGCCATATCCCTAGCATTGAAATTGCTGGAAGGACCGCCAGTGAAATTTTGATAGTCCTTAAATGTAAATGTTTTTCCCCCGGTGTTGTTCAGCCCACCGATAAAATTAATATTGATTTCCGGTCGGTAATAGAATAGATTGGCATGGGCATTATAAAAACTTTCATTTCCCTTGCCCGCTTCGATATCCCCGAAAACAAAATTCTTTTTACCTTCCTTTAATTTTATGTTCATGGCCATATTGTCCGTTCGGGTCATTCCTTTTAAAAAAGATATCTCATTGTAGTCATCTATTATTTCGACTTCGTTGACGGCCTTGGCAGGAATATTATCTACTGCCAGTTTACTGTTGCCCCCGAAAAAGCTTTTATTTTCGACCAGAACATGGGTTACTTTTTTGCCTTGGCTGGTAACAGTTCCATCTTTATCGACTTCGATACCCGGTAATTTCTCCAGTATATTCTTAAGCTTTCGTTCCTCACCCGTTACAAACTTGTCTACTCTATAAATAATAGTATCCTTTTTTATAGAAATAGGCAGTTCCATTACTACGGTAACGGCATCCAATTTTGTTACATCTGTGCTTAACTGAATGTCCCTTTTAAAATCCTCTAAAGCGGTATGGGAAAAATCCAACGTTTTAAAACCGAGCATACTTACGGTAATGGTA
>NZ_VVIN01000013.1:0-70269 GCF_008711145.1 Arenibacter lacus | reverse complement strand
TGACGGCCAATTACTTACCAACCAAAACAATGCGTTGGATCCAGATGGGGATTTTGCCGTACTAGGAAAAGGTACCCCGGATTTTGAATTGGGATGGACCAACCAATTGCGCTATGGCAACTGGGATTTAAACGCCTTTTTTAGAGGTGCCTTTGGTCACAGTTTAATAAACACCTATAGGGCCTTCTACGAACCACGTGTTGGAAGCCAAGGCTCCTATAACTTTGTAAATACAGAGTTGGCTAACCCAGAAATCACCAATGCTAAATTTAGCTCCCTCTATGTAGAGAAAGCAGATTTCTTTAAATTGGATAACCTTTCCTTGGGTTACACCTTTGACATTAAGGAAAATAAGTATATTAAAGGTGTTAGGGTAACCGCAAGCGGACAGAACCTATTTACCATAACCAACTATACCGGTTCCGATCCAGAACCAGCATTACAGGATGCGGGCACCATAGATAACGGAGGATTCCCAGGAACAAGTTTTGACCCCTTGATCCCCGGAATTGATCGAAGAAACAACTATTTTTCCTCCCGTACCTATACATTGGGACTTAACATAAACTTTTAAAAGACTCACAATGAAAAACATATATAAAGCATTATTCCTTTGTGGCGGACTCCTCTTGGGATCCTGTACCGACTTGGAAGAAGATTTGATCGGGGAAATTGACCGCCCCGTTAGTATAGATGAACCCAGCACTACCTTTGATGGTGGTGGAAACGGACCTAACGACGCCCTTAGTGTCGCCTTTAGTAAATTACGGGATGCCGGTAGTGCCAATCACGGTGGCTATTGGTCCATTCAATCTGTTTCTACCGATGAAATGGCCGTAACCCAAAAAGGGGGAGACTGGTACGATGGTGGTATCTGGATAGATATGCACAGACATACCTTTGGTCCGTCTAACGGCCCAATTAATGATGCGTGGACCCAACAGTACAACGCCATTGCTGCTTGTAACGATCTGTTGCAAACAGACTTGGATGCCAACCAGAGGGCACAGATTAGAGTATTACGGGCCTTCTTTTACTATCGATTATTGGACTTGTACGGAAGGGTGAAAATAGTTACCACCCCAGGTCAGGATGCCCCACAGGCAACACGTGCCCAAGTATACGCCTTTGTGGAAACCGAGTTATTGCAAGCCTTGGGAATCCCAGCCGTTGGTGCTTCTATGGACCTTTCCAACAGCCCCCTTGGTACCGATGTAAATCCGTATAGAGTAAATCAATATGCTGCATTGGGAATATTAGCCAAGCTATATCTTAACGCAGAAGTATATACAGGAGTACCCAAATATTTGGAAGCTTCACAAGCGGCCTCTTATGTTATTGATAATTCTGGTTACGTACTTTGTGGCGTTGGCTGCAGCGTACCCAATCCAGGAAAAAGACCTAACGTAGCTTCCGACCCAGAGAACCTAGAAGGATATGCGGCGGTATTTGCTCCCAACAACCATAACAACCCAGAAATCATATGGTCTATTGCCTATGATGGGGTTACCGGGGGAGGGATGAACTTTGCCCATATGACCCTACACTACTCCAGCCAATTTACCTGGAACTTGGTTTCACAACCTTGGAACGGATATTCTGCTCTGGAAGATTTTTACAATTCCTATGACGATAACGACCAGCGAAAAGAGGCCAATTTTATAGTTGGGCCCCAATTTGACTTTAACGGATCGGCTATATTGGATTATGCCGCTACGGATGGTCAACTGGAATTGGACTATACGCCAGAAATTGATGAGCTAGAACCAAACGCTTCCCGAAAAGGAGGTGCACGTTTAGGCAAGTTTAGCTTTAGACTATTTGGCCGTGATGATATGGATAACGATATGCCTATTGTACGACTTGGCGATCTATATTTAATACGCGCCGAAGGTAGAGCCAGAGCTGCAAACAACTGGTCATTAGCCGAGGCAGATGTTAATACCATTAGAAACAGAGCTGGCTTACCGCCACTATCTGGTTTAAATGCCGATAGTTTCTTAGCCGAAAGAGGCCGTGAAATGTTCATGGAAACTACTAGGAGACAGGATTTGATCCGTTTTGGCAAATTTAATGACCCATGGTGGGAAAAATCGGCAAGCAGCGCCCACAGAACTGTTTTCCCCATCCCACAGCCTCAAATCGATGCTAGTTCGGGTACCTTAACGCAGAACCCTGGATATTAATTCCAAGATTGATTATTTTAAAAAGAGGGCTATCTTTGGATAACCCTCTTTTAATTTTACCCTATGCAATGAAAGTGTTCCCACTAATGGCCCTGTGCTGCCTATTATTCCTTTCGTGTAATTTGGAAAAAGAAGCTTCCAAAGATCATAACTCCCCACTATTTGTGTTGCGAACCGATACGGGAATAGATTTCCGGAACGACTTAACCTATACGGAAGATTTTAATCCCTATACCTATCGCAATTTTTACAATGGCGGAGGGGTAGCCATTGGCGATATAAACAACGATGGCCTACCAGACATCTACTTTACCGGGAATATGTCTGGCAACAAACTTTATTTAAACAAGGGGAATTGGGAATTTGAGGACATCACTGAGTTGGCAGGAGTAGCTTGTGAAAACGTATGGTCTACAGGGGCAACCTTTGTGGACATAAACAATGATGGCCTTTTAGATCTTTATGTCTGTAAATCCGGGAAACCTGGAGGACCCAATAGACACAACGAACTCTTCATCAACAATGGCGACCTAACCTTTACCGAGCGCTCAGCAGAATACGGGCTAGACATAGAAGGGCTTTCCGTCCATGCCGCGTTCTTCGATTTTGATGGGGACGGCGACCTGGATGTGTATATCCTTAATAACTCCATAAAATCTATAGGCGCCTTTGATCTCATCAAAGACCAACGAAATATACCAAGTGAGTCTGGCAATAAGCTTTTAAGAAACGACAATGGGAAATTTGTAGACATCTCTACGGAAGCAGGAATTTACACCAGTGCTATAGGCTTTGGACTGGGCATAACCCTGAGCGATTTTAATGGGGATGGTTGGCCAGACATATTTATTTCCAATGATTTTTTTGAAAGGGACTACCTCTACCTAAATAACCAAAAAGGAGGATTTAACGAGGTGGCAGAAGACTATATCTCCTCTTTTTCTATGGGATCTATGGGTGCGGATGCCGGTGACCTCAACAACAACCTACTTCCAGACATTATGGTCTCGGAAATGCTACCAGCTACCATGGAAAGACAGCGCACCAAAGCCATCTATGAATCCTGGGACAAGCACCGCATGGCGGTAAAACAAGGATACGCCCATCAATACCCCAGAAACGTTTTGCAGCGAAATATGGGTAAGGACGGATTTTTTGAAATTGGAAGGTTCGCCGGCGTAACAGCCACAGAGTGGAGCTGGGCCTCCTTAATATTTGACATGGATAATGATGGTCTCCGGGACATTTTTATAGGTAATGGCATCTATAAGGATCTATTAGACAGGGATTATCTAAACTATATGGCCAATGAGGAAAGGGTAAAGCACATGATGAAGACCGAAGAAGAGGTAATTATGAAATTGATAGACCTCATGCCTTCACAACCGGTCCCCAATGCAGCCTTTATTAACAAAGGCAACTTTCAATTTGCAAATATGGCCGATAGCCTAGGACTGGGAACTCCCAGTTTTAGCAACGGAAGCGCCTATGTGGACTTAGATAACGATGGAGATTTGGACTTGGTAGTCAATAACGTAAATATGGCACCCTTTATCTACGAGAACAAAACGGATACCACTACCAACAAAAGCATATACCTCCATTTTGCATCGGACTCAAAAAACACCAAGGCAGTAGGTGCCAAGGCCATTATATACTATGGGGAAAATCAAAAAGCCATGGCAGAGAACTTCCCCTCCAGAGGATTCCAAAGTTCTGTTAACCATGGGGTCCATTTTGGATTGGGCACCCATTCGGTAATAGATAGCCTTAGAATACTTTGGCCAAATGGATCTACGTCCAAAGAAGTAGGCCTAAGCGCCAATAAAACGTACACCTTTTTAGAACCCCTGGAAAACCAAGCGGATTCACCTCCAATCCTCCCTAAAGAGTCGCAGCTACTTACTCCTATTACACCCCTCTTTCCCTTTACTCACCAAGAAAATAACTACGTGGATTTTAATAGGGAAAGGTTGTTGCCAGATATGACCAACAACGAAGGCCCCGCCATCGCTATGGCAGACCTTAATGGGGACGGCATCATGGACTTTTACATCGGGGGAGCCAAGAACCAATCGGGAAGTCTATTCCTCTCCAATGCCAAAGGATATACGGAAATACAGGAGCCCTTTATGCCCCACAAGGGATCGGAGGACACCTATGCGCTGTTCTTCGACAGCGATAACGATGGGGATTTGGATTTATATGTAAGTAGTGGTGGCAAGGCATTCTCTTCCTACGATTGGGCTTTAAACGATAGGCTATACCTCAATGATGGCCGAGGGAATTTTTCACTTTCCCCCCATCCCCTACCCTTTAACCAACCCCTTAGCGCTTCTACGGTACAGGCGGTAGATTTTGATAACGATGGGGATTTGGACTTGTTTGTCGGTGGAAGGTTTAACCCGCAGTTATACGGAAGTCCCGTCTCTAGCTATATTTTGGAGAACCTAGGCGATAATAAATATTCCCTCTACAAAGCTCCCGTCCTAGAAAACTTGGGCATGGTAACCGATGCCGCATGGGTAGATATAAACGAAGATGGATGGGAAGACTTGATTGTGCTGGGGGAATGGATGCCGATTAAGATATTCATTAATGAGAAAGGGAATTTTGTTGATAAAACAGAAGCCTATGGTTTGGCCAATACCACGGGCATGTGGTCTTCCCTAAAAGTAGGAGATATAAATGGGGACGGAAAAATGGATATATTAGCAGGCAATGTCGGCCTTAACTCCTTGTACAAACCCGACACCAGATTATATTTAAATGATTTTGATCAAAACGGCTTTGCGGAACAGCTTATTTGCTATAAAATTGATAATGACTATTACCCAATAGTAGACCGGGACGAACTTATTGCCCAATTACCAGACCTTAAAAGCAAGATGCTATTTTATAAGGATTATGCCACCGCCACAATGAGCGACCTCTTTGACAAGGAGCGCTTAGAGGAGGCCTATAAGCTAGACTTGCAATTAACAACTAGCAGTTTGTTTTTAAACCAAGGCACGCGTTTCATTAGGCAGGAATTACCCCCAGAAACCCAGTATTCTAAGGTTAGTGCCATAGAAATCATGGATTATAATAAGGACGGGGTACCGGACATCCTGTTGGGAGGAAATCAATATTTGGTAAAACCCCAATTTGGAAGGTTAGATGCCTCCAAGGGATGGCTGGTACTGGGTAAGAAATCAGGAAAACAAGATTATCATTTTGGGAAAGTAACGTCCTTAGGAATTTCTGGACAAATAAGAAACTTTAAATTGGCTCCCTATAAGGGAAGACAACTATTAATAACCACCATAAACAACAATAACCTACTTTTTCATGAAGTACCCTAAATTAATAGTAGCCATATTAATCGTTGTAAGCGTCATTGGATGTGAATCCAAGTATACCAGCATGCTAAACCGAGAGGCAAAAAAAAACATACCAAAAGATAGCCTTATCTTTGGAATGGCTATGGGCGATAGTAAGGCCGATTTTTTTAAACGATGTTGGCAGCTTAATCAGGAAGGGGTGGTAACCCATGGCCCTAATAATCAAACGGTAAAGTACCAACTACCCATGGCTGCAGATCAGGAATCATCCTCTGCCATTACCCTTTTGTTTTACGGAGCTTTTAACGAGCAGAACACCATGGTAGGTATGGACATGTCCTTTTCCTTTACGGCTTGGTCCCCTTGGAACTCGCACTTAACGGCCCAAAACCTATTACCCTTGGTGCAGGATACCCTTGTAAAATGGTTTCCGGGAAATGATTTTATTGAAGTGAAATCTAAAAAGACGAATACTACGGCCTACGTAAAGATTGATGGCAACAGACAGATTATGGCCTATTACAAGGACGATAAGGATGTAGTAGTGAAAATTGAAGACCTTAAGCAAAAATATCCAGAAAAATATAACTAATGACGACTATGCGAATGAAGTTTTACCTTTACTTATTGGGTGTAGGAACGCTCTTATTGTCCTGTTCAAATAGCGATAGCACCACCAAGGGCACCCCACCGCTTTTTCAATTGTTAGACAGTACCCAAACGGGGATCAATTTTATAAATGATTTACGGTATAACCAGGAATTTAATGTATACCGCTACCGAAATTTTTATAACGGCGGCGGCGTAGCCGTTGGCGATATTAATAATGACGGGTTATTGGATATCTATTTCACCTCCAACCTTACCGGTAATAAACTCTATTTAAACAAAGGGAATTTTGAGTTTGAGGATATCACCGAAAAGGCCGGAGTAGGTGGTGAAAAAGCCTGGTCTACTGGGGTAACCATGGCCGATGTTAACGGGGATGGCCTTTTGGATATCTACGTGTGTAATTCCGGGGACATCGCCGGAGACAACAAACAAAACGAACTCTTTATAAACAATGGGGACCTTACCTTTACCGAGTCGGCCGCCGAATATGGCTTGGATGACCAGGGGTACTCTACCCATGCTTCTTTCTTCGACTTTGATAAGGACGGGGACCTAGATGTGTACCTCCTAAACAACTCCTATAGATCCATAGGCAGTTTTAATCTCCAGCGAAACGAGCGATACGAGCGCGATGTCCTGGGTGGGGATAAGCTGTTGAGAAACGACGGAGGCAAGTTTGTGGATATTACGGAGGAAGCGGGGATCCATGGCAGTGTCATTGGGTTTGGCCTAGGGGTAACCGTGGGTGATATGAATAACGATGGCTGGGAAGACATCTTTATATCCAATGATTTTTTTGAAAGGGACTACCTCTATATCAACCAGCAAGACGGCACCTTTAAGGAAGTACTTACCCAACAGATGAAATCTATCAGCGGAGCCTCCATGGGGGCAGATATCGCCGATATTAACAACGATGGGCACATGGACCTCTTTGTAGCAGAAATGCTTCCTTCGGAATATGCCCGATTAAAAACGGTCACCACTTTTGAAGACTGGAACAAATATCAACTAAATTTAAAAAACGACTATTACCATCAATTTACACGGAACACGTTGCAATTGAACAATGGCAACAACACCTTTAGCGAAATTGGCAGGCTAAGTGGAGTGGAAGCTACGGACTGGAGTTGGGCAGCACTCTTTTTTGATATGGACAATAATGGCCATAAAGACCTCTTTGTAGCCAACGGAATTTATAAGGATCTCACCAATCAGGATTACCTACAGTATATCTCCAGTGAGGCAATCATACAATCTATCGTTGCCAATAACCAGGTAGACTACAATAAACTTATAGAAATTATCCCCTCTAACAAGGTGCCTAACCATGCCTTTAAAAATCTGGGGAATCTAAAATTCACCGAAGAGTGGAACTCCGGCCTAAACACCTTAAGCTTCTCCAACGGCGCGGCTTATGCCGACTTGGATAATGATGGGGATTTAGATCTAATAGTAAACAACGTGAATATGCCCTCGTTCCTTTACAGGAACAACGCAGATTCCCAAACCAACCACAATTATTTAAAGGTTATCCTAAAGGGAGCCAATAAAAACACCAACGCTATAGGGGCAAAACTTAAACTTACCACCAAAACGGGAAGTCAGTATCTAGAACAGCAGCCTACCCGCGGTTTTCAGTCCAGTGTAGATCTTAGACCTAACTTTGGACTGCCTACCCAAGACCCCGTAGCCCTACAGGTAACCTGGCCTTCTGGGAAAGTCACCCACTTAAAAGACCTCCCAGTAAACCAAACCATCACCCTATACGAGGAGGAGGCATTACCCCCGGTTTTAGTAACCGAAACAAAACCGACCCCCTTGTTCACTCCTTCCGATTTAAAAATAGATTACACGCATAAGGAGAACCGCTTTGTAGACTTTGATCGGGACCGTCTACTCCCCCATATGCTAAGCACCCAAGGTCCTAAAATGGCTATTGGAGACGTAAATAACGATGGAGTGGAGGATATCTATATTGGGGGAGCCAAAGGCAGCCCCGGGTCCCTAATGCTTGGGGATGGCAATCAATTTAAACCCGCGAACAATCCTAGCTTCCTGAAGGATGCCGAATATGAAGATGCAGGCGTGCTCTTTTTCGATGCGGATAATGATGGCGATCTGGATCTTTATATCTGTAGCGGCGGAGTAGAGTTTTCACAATTTTCGACTTATTTAAAAGACCGACTCTATTTTAACGACGGGAAAGGGAATTTTACCCCCTCAGATCAACACCTACCCACCCCTACGGGTACTCACAGTACCTCTACCGTGATTGCAGCAGACATTGATATGGATGGAGATCTAGATCTCTTTGTAGGCGAGAGATCCATCCCTGGCCAATATGGGGTGCCCGGATCTGGTTTCATTCTACGAAACAATGGGCAGGGAGTCTTTGAAGACGTTACCCAAGAAGTTGCCCCAGAACTGATAAATATTGGAATGATTACCGATGCTAAATTCATCGATCTAAACGGTAATGGCTATAAAGACCTTATGGTTACAGGGGAATTTATGGGCATAGAAATATTCCTGAACCAAGAAGGAAAATTGGTTCGCAAGAAAGACAATCCCCTTTCCCAATTAAAAGGATGGTGGAATGTAATCCATGCCGTAGATTTAGATAAGGATGGAGACCTGGATTTTGTGCTCGGCAACCATGGTAAAAATTCTAGGTTTAAGGCTAGTGACGAAAAGCCCATTAATTTGTTTGTGAAAGATTTTGACAACAATGGTTTTAGCGATCCCATTATGACCTTTACTGCTAAAAATGGAAAGCACTACCCCTACAACTTGAGGCACAATTTAATAGACCAATTAAAAGACCTTAAAAAGAAATTTCCTAATTACGATTCCTTTAAGGATGCCAGTATTACCGAAATTTTTACTCCGGAAGAGTTACAAGGTGCCCTAAAACTAGAGGCCAACACCCTGTCTTCCGTAATTCTGATAAATGAGGGCGATTTTAATTTTAGAGTGTTAGCGCTTCCCTTGGAAGCACAATTCTCCCCTATTTACGCCATTAGTGCCCACGATTTTGACGATGATGGGGATGTAGATATAATTTTGGGAGGAAATCTATATGGGGTAAAACCCGAAGTAGGAAGGTACGATGCCTCCTTCGGTATCTATTTGGAAAACCAGGGCAACCTTCAATTTAAATACCATAAAGATGGCCGCGGACTCCATTTGGACGGGGAAATTAGGGACATGGAGATCATGGGCCGTAATTTAATCGTAACCAAGAACAACGATTCCACCAATGTTTTTAAATTTTAACAGTAGTTCATGAAAAAAACGCTTCTTTCCATACTAGTTATCGGATGCTTCCTAGGCTGTAATAATACCGACCCATCCAAGGCTAAGGCGCCCATTTATTTTGAAACGGTGCCCGAAAGCGTTAGTGGGGTGAATTTCACCAACCAACTGCATTCCAATGACAGCCTAAATATTATAAGTTATCTATATTATTATAACGGCGGAGGCGTAGCCGTAGGTGATATCAACAACGATGGTTTAGAGGATCTATTTTTTACCGCTAATGAGTTGCCAGACCGACTCTATCTAAATCTTGGCGATCTGAAATTTAAGGATATTACCCAGTCTGCCAATATAAAAATGGATGCTACCTGGTCTACAGGGGCCACCATGGCCGATGTAAATAACGATGGCTTCCTAGACATCTATATTTCGAAAGTGGGGAATTACAAGAATTTACAATCCCACAATAGGCTATACCTCAACAATGGAGACAATACCTTTACCGAAGTTTCCACCAGTGTTGGTCTAGATTTCTCAGGGTTTTCTACCCAAGCGGTTTTCTTTGATTACGACGGGGATGGGGATTTAGACATGTATCTTATGAACCATTCCATCCATAGCAACAGAAGTTATGGCAAGGTGGATAAAAGAATGGAGAAAGACGCCTTAGCAGGAGATCGGTTATATGAGAACAAATTGGAATCGGGCACTTTATACTTTGAGGATGTTACCGAACAAGCAGGTATTTACAATAGTCCCTTGGGATACGGCCTTGCCGTAATAGCGACCGATCTAAACCAGGATGGCTTAATGGACTTATACGTGGGGAACGACTTCCATGAAAATGATTATATCTATATAAACCAGGGCGACAAAACTTTTAAAGAGGTTGGAGAAGAATGGTTCAATCACAGCAGTAGATTTACCATGGGAGTAGATGTAGGGGATATGAACAATAATGGCAGACAAGATCTCTTTACTTTGGATATGATGCCTTTTCAACACAATATCTTCCTAAAATCTGGAGGTGAAGACTCGGATAAAGTAAGTAAGATTAAGGAGCATTTTGGTTTTGGCACCCAGTATGCGCGTAATCACTTTCAATTAAACAATGGCGACAACACCTTTTCCGATATCGCCCTCATGACCCAAACCCACGCAACCGACTGGAGCTGGTCTGTACTTATGGAGGATTTTGACAACGATGGACTAAAAGACATCTTTGTCACCAATGGTATCTATAAGCGTCCCAATGACTTAGACTATATAAACTATCTAAGCTCCACGGATTTCAGCCAATACAATCAGAATAAATCTGCCCAAATGGAGCAGAAACTGATAGCTGCCATGCCCTCCTTAAAGATCCCAAATATGATCTTCCATAATAAAGGCAATTTTGACTATGCCAGCTATGCAGAAGAGGCCGGATTTAATCCTTCTTACTCTAACGGGGCCGCCACGGTAGACCTAGACAATGACGGGGATATGGATCTTGTGGTGAACAACCTCAACGAAATGGCGGTTATTTTAGAAAATAAATCGGACCAAAACAGCAACAGTTGGATTGGGGTACAACTAAGGGGTAGCCAAGAAAAACCCTTGACCTTAGGGGCTAAGGTAACCGTATACTCCAACGGAGAACAATTCTACAAGGAATTGATCACCACTAGGGGGTTTCAATCCTCCTCCTCGCACAAACTACATTTTGGCTTGGGAATGGCCACTTCCATAGACTCCCTCACCGTACTATGGCCAGATGGGATGCAGCAGGTGGTAAAAGGGCTAGAACCTCAACAATATCATACCATTGAAAGGGACGCGAGCGCTGTATTAGCTGAACAGCAACCCCAACAGCAACCAGAATTTGTGGCTAAGGTATTTCCCTATACCCACAGGGAGAACACCTATTACGATTACGAATTGGAACCCCTAATGCCCGAAAAGCTTTCACAGGAAGGACCCGCTGTAGTGGTTGCCGATTTTAATTCCGATGGTCTGGACGATATCTTTATTGGTGGGGCAAAATATCAGTCGGCCACCTTATTCATCCAACAAGCAGACGGATCTTTTACTACTAGCTTTAGAGCTACTTTTGATAGTGATAAACTATATGAAGATGTAGGTGCCGTGGCATTTGACTTGGACAATGATGGTGACTTGGATCTGTATGTGATGAGCGGCGGAAACGATGTCCCCGAAGGAGATACCTATCTGGAAGACCGCGTGTACCTTAACGATGGCAAGGGTAATTTTGAACGACTTAAAGCTAGCTTGCCAAAAACAAATGGAGGTAGCATTGCCGCTGCAGATTTTAACAAGGATGGATTTACGGACCTATTTATTGGTTCCAGATCCCTTCCTGGAGGTTATGGACTTTCCCCCTTGAGTATCATCCTGAAAAATACGGGCAACAATAATTTTGAGATTGTAGAGAGCGGCCCTTACGGCATGATAACGGATAGCCAGTGGGCAGACCTGAACAATGACGGTTATCTAGATCTTATCATGGTGGGAGATTGGATGCCCATAACCGTATTGATGAACAACGGGGACAACACCTTTAGCAACCAAACCAAAGCCTTGGGACTAGAGTATACCGCTGGGATGTGGAATACCGTCCTAGTTGCCGATCTGGACGGGAACGGGCATTTAGATATTGCTGCTGGAAATGCGGGCCTTAATTTTAAATGGAAGGCCTCCCCCACCCAGCCCGTTAAACTCTATATAGACGATTTTGACGAGAACGAACAATCGGACCCCATTATCTTTTATGATTACTTTGGACATCAGGTACCCTTTGCCTCCCTGGATCAACTAAAACGACAACTGCCCATGCTTCAGAAAAAGTTCTTGAGCTATACCGATTTTTCCAAGATCAAAAATATAGAAGATCTTACTGGCAAAAAGGAGTCCGATATTGTAGAGGTTAAACAAATCATGGAATTGCGATCCATGGTCTACATGAATACCGGGAATGGATTTACTGCTACTCCCCTGCCTAAGGAGGCACAAATGAGTACCATTGAAGGCTTTTATCTGGATGAGGAGTTGGACGATCCTGCCCTGTTCTTCGTGGGGAATTATAAGGGGTATGTAAACGAACTTGGGCAGAGTATGGCCAATCCCGGGGGAGTACTCCGCAACTTTAAGGATAACCAATTTACCTCCTATAAAAGACTACCACTCCCCAAAGGTATTAGTGTTCGTTCCATAAAGAAAATAGGCAAAAACACCTATTTGGTGATTTCAAATAATGCCGAGGCCTATACCTTGGAAATGAAGTAATCTATAAATTTCACAACCCCAATAAAAAAACATGCTAGGCCTCAACACTCTTGATTCCTAGCATGCTTTTTTGGTTATCCGATTAGATGAGGCAGGCCCTCTGTCCTAGGCTACTCCCTGTATATTAGTAAACAGCGGTAAAAGTTTCCCCTGGAAAACTTAAGCTTTATTTGGCGAAATAAATATAGATTCCGATAACTATAACGCAAATAAGGATACCTACAGGGTATAAATAGCGATAGGGTTCTATGGATACCTGCTGGGTATATTCTAGTTTAAATGGCTCTTTTCTTGGGTAGAATTTACCAATGAGGAGCATAATTACGGCATTGGTTACAAATAAAATGGCCATGATATGCAAATAATGCGGATAGGCCTCTGCCTCTATTAATCTTAAGGCACTTGCATCTGTAATACCCGATTCTTTTGCTGCGGATATAGCTTTTTCCACAAAGTGATCTTTAAGAAAGAACTGGCTAATGATATATAAAATTGACCCTGAAAATATTCCGATTTTGGCCGCGATAGAAGGCACTCTTTTGGTTAAATACCCCACCACGATCACTGTTAAAATAGGAATACTGTATATACCGTTAATTTCCTGTAGGTAGTTAAACAGACTTCCTGCATTGGCAATCATAGGCGCAATAAACATAGCTGCCAAAGCCAAACACACGCCAAAGACCTTTCCGTATTTAACTACGGTCTTTTCCTCGGCATCGGGTCTAATATGTTGTTTGTAGATATCGATCCCAAATAAGGTAACCGAACTATTAAGCACACTGTTAAAAGAACTTAGGATGGCCCCAAAAAGAACGGCAGCAAAGAACCCTACCAGTGGTTTTGGAAGTACTGCCCTTACCAATTCGGGATAAGCAAGGTCACTGGTCTCCAAACCTCCTTCAAAATAGTGATAGGCTATCATTCCCGGCAATACTAGGATTAACGGCCCCAAAATCTTAAGAAACGAGGCCAACAACAAGCCTTTTTGTCCTTCTGCTAAATTTTTCGCTGCCAAGGCGCGTTGTATAATCTGCTGGTTGGTACCCCAGTAAAATAACTGCACCAACATCATCCCGGTGAAAATAGTGGAGAAAGGCACTTCCTGTCCAGGTTCTCCGGTAGAATCGAATCTATCCGCATTGGTAGTCATTAAATTATCCAGACCCGCTAATACATTTCCGTCCCCAATAGCCATCAACCCAAAAACAGGAATCAACAACCCACCAACAATCAGACCGATGGCATTGATACTATCCGAAACCGCAACGGCCTTTAATCCTCCAAATACGGCATAGATAGAGCCAATAATCCCAATGCCCCAAATACACATCACCAAGGCGGTTTTATCTGACACCCCCAACAATTCGGGCACGTTAAACATACCGCTAATAGCAACCGAGCCAGAGTAAAGGATCACTGGAAGTAGCACCACTACGTACCCGGTAAGAAATAAGCCAGATGTTATGGTCTTTGTAGTTACGTCGAAGCGTTTCGCTAAAAACTGTGGAATAGTAGTAAGCCCGCCCTTTAAATATCTTGGCAATAAAAAAATAGCGGTCACCACCATGGCAATCGCTGCTAAGGTTTCCCAAGCCATTACAGACAGCCCATCCTTGTAGGCACTCCCGTTTAGCCCCACTATTTGTTCTGTGGAAAGGTTGGTTAACAACAAAGAACCCGCAATCACGCCAGCTGTTAAACTTCTACCTCCTAAGAAATATCCGTCCGATGAAGTCTCATCGGTTTTTCGGGTTGCCAAATATGCTATTATGGCCACTAGAAGCGTAAAGCCAACAAAAGATATGATTCCGATCATCGTTAGTAAGTGTTTTGTGAATTGAATGGATAAATATATTGGATTATTTAGAAATAGCCTGTGACTTCTTGGTATTTATCCCATCTGTCACTTAAAATAAGCCGTTTTTATGAAAATCCTTTATACATATCTTCCCCCTCATCAAAGCTCTCCCTGATGGTTATCAATACTATTAGGTCCTGGAGCTCTAATTATGAATCTGACCAACCTAAATATATTCTAAGATCCACATCTATCGTGGTTTATAAAATTAATGTATTTTTGAAAGTCAAAATAACAACCCAACTATAAATGCCCCCTATTGAGGCACGGGCAAAATTAACCATCTATGACAAAGCGTTTTTTATTACTTATTATAGCTTGTTGGCTTCTATCCTGTAAGGATAATAACGAACCAATACTAGTTAGTGCCGAAGACTTGCACCAATCTATCCAAACGGTGACGGATATAATGGTTCATGACATATTCTCTCCTCCGGTAGCTAGCAGGATATTTGCCTACCCCAATATTGCCGCCTATGAGATTATGGCCCTAGACCATGTGGAATATAATTCTTTGGCAGGCCAGGTAACAGACCTTACCGCCATTCCCCAGCCAGAAGCAGATACCCCTATAAACTATGAAGTGTCCTCCTTAGTTGCCCATATGGAGCTGAGTAGAAGATTAATTTTTTCGGAAAAAGACCTTCTTGCCTATAGGGATAGCCTATACCAACAATGGGAAACAAAAAACCCTAGACTATTTAAGGCATCCAAAACCTACGGGCTTCAAGTTGCAGAGCATATTGCAGCGTGGATGAATAAGGATAATTACAACCAGACGCGCACCATGCAAAAGTACACGGTAGATACGGACGATCCCTCTAGGTGGCAACCCACCCCACCGGCCTATATGGACGGGATTGAGCCTCATTGGGGAAAGATAAGACCCTTTACACTAGACTCTGCCAACCAATTTACGCCCGTCGCAGCCCCGGAATTCTCTATGGAGAAGGACTCCGACTTTTACAAGGAAGTAATGGAAGTCTATGAAATAAGTAATGAAATCACCCAGAAAGGAGACGATTCCGAAGAAATAGCCATTGCCCAATTCTGGGACTGTAATCCCTATGTATCGGTAACCAGAGGCCATCTTATGTTTGCTACCAAAAAAATATCCCCTGGAGCGCACTGGATCGGTATCACTAAGATTGCCTGTAAAATGACAGAGGCAGATTTTGCCCAAACCATTTACGCCTATACCAAAACATCGATGGCCATCGCCGATGCCTTCATCAGTTGTTGGGATGAGAAGTACCGCAGTAACCTTATCCGTCCCGAGACCCTGATAAACCAATACATAGATGAAAACTGGATTCCGGTACTCCAGACCCCTCCTTTTCCGGAATATACCAGTGGTCACTCGGTAGTTTCAGGTGCTGCAGCAACCGCCCTGACCGCAATTTTTGGTGACAACTTCGCATTTGATGATGACACGGAGGTACCCTTTGGTCTCCCCATTAGAAGCTTTAAATCTTTTATCCATGCAGCGGAGGAAGCAGCTGCAAGCAGACTGTATGGAGGCATCCACTATAGAAGCGCTGTAGAGCTTGGATATGATCAGGGGACAGACTTGGGTGAATATGTGGTAAACAAGCTGTCTATGAAGAACAGCAGTGCTCTGACCGATAATTAATCCAAAACCAACCATTGGCCGGTGTTATAAATAATAATTAACAGCTTATAGCTACCAAGGTAGGGAAAGAGCCACTTCCCCTTGATGGGGGAAGCTGGCCGATATGGAATAAAAACTTCGGTTGCATTAGTTACTTCTGTACACCTTCACCGGCATAAACCACCACCCTTAAGAATGTCTTAGAATCCAAACCCGATTCCAAAAGAGAGTCGGGCGCCTTCCTCCGAGGTAAATAGGGCAAGTCTGGCCGAGAGCACATCGGCCCCATTCAGAAATATTCCGCCACCGTAGGAGTGGTGCCACTTATTAGAGTTTTCACCGGATAGCCATACACGACCATAGTCATAACCACCGTACATTCCCAAAGCTATGGGCATTAGTCCCGTTCTCATTTTCCTTAGTTGCAGTCTAAGGTCCGTATTCTGAAAATAGGCCGTTTTCCCAATAAATCGTTGGTTTCTATACCCCCTAGGGCCATCGTTGGCACCAATACTGGCACCTTGATAAAACTCAAAGCCATTCCCTATATTAAAATGTGCCTTCCATTGGGTAGCCAAAACCACCCTGCCATTAGGCACCAATTTATGTATCAGGGACAGGCTGGGAATAACATACCCGAAACTCCTATCCGTTTCCTGTAAATTGGATTTCGCCCCTATTTCCAAGGAGGAGGCCATCCCTAGTGTTGGGAAGGCTGTGTTGTCCGAATTGCTATAGTGGTATTTGGCACTGACCCCCATAAACTCATTGCTGTTTTCCTCGTTGTTCTCCACATAAAATTCATTTACAAATCGGCCGTTGGTCTCCTCTACAGTTATTTGCTCATAGGAAAGTCCGACTTTAAAACTTGCTCCCAATTTCCCTCGCCAGATTAGGGAGGGAGAGAAAAGTAGGTTCTGCAACCGCACCCTGTTGTAATCCATGCCCAACTCGTCGTCAAAATTTGACGTAGTATTCCCCAGTCCAAAAAAGTTGGTGCTAAAATTGGGGCTCGTAAGCCTGGCATCCACCCCGAAATTCCATTTTTCAAAAATCTGGGCAAATTCCCCTGAATAACTGACGTCTAGTCCACTGGTTGCAAAATAAACAGCGGCAGTGATTGTGTGCTGTGCGGTAAAAGGGTTTTGCCTAAATCCGTAATGAGTAAAGGTATTGCTCAATCCTATTTTTATGCCGTCATCGGGATTATAGCCTACGGTGGGCACTAGTAGGTTTTGGGTATTAACCAGCTTTAAAGGATCGTAGGTATTTAGCTCATAATCATCCGTCAATCTTATCTTTACCGCATTGTCTACCTCAAACTTGTCGGTTTTACTTTTATAGTCATAGACGGATACCTTTCGGATATCGCCAATTTTATAGGTATCCTCTCCGTTGCCCCCAACCAATCTTATTTGTATGGCATTGTCCTTATGGCCATCCACCTCAAAAATATCGGTATCTCCCAAGCCATAGATCCAAATTTCCTTGGTAATTCGCTTGTCAAAAACCTTGTCATAAAAAAGCTTCTTCTTTTCACCCTTAATATTTCTATAGGCTTTAATGTGCGTATTTCCATCTGCCAACACCTCTATCTGAAACCAATCGTCCTTATCCGTTCCGGCGATTACAACATATTTATTGAGCGCTCTATAATAATCGTCCGCAACTTTTGGCAATTGTTCCAATCTAGACAACAACACTTTTTTAATCCGTTGCAGGGTGTTGTCCCGTACTTCTTCAGGGAAGTGCATCAGGGAGCGGTCTATGACCTCCTCCGTAATATTTTGCCTTAAATAAGCAACCTGTTTCTCCCATTGTTCTCGCACAGAACTATTAAGTACTGTCATATCCAATGAAAAGGGGCTGGAATTAAATCCCTTTACACTTCTTATATTCTCATTAAAGCCTTCCATTAATTTTAATGGAGGCACTATCCTAGTGGCGATATTCATCAGAATACCATCGCCCATGATGGAATACACCTGATCCCTGTCTCTGGGAATCGGTTTAAAGAGTACTTCCCCAGATTCTTCGTCCCTAAATTCTCCCCAACGCCATTGATCTTGGTGACGGTCCCAATCTCCAATGACCATATCAAATAACCTTGCGCGAATATACATATCCGTATCTACCTTATACTTTTCATCCGATCGCAATTTATTCAGAAAGTCGTAGGTGCTTTCTATGTGGTCTGGTTTTCCAAAACTTTCCAAATCTTTGTGGCCCTTGGATACGTGCTCTTCCAAAAGGTAGAGTTCGTCCCCGAATTCTGAATTAAAATCCTTTAGGGCTGGCTGTTTGGGAATATAGAATAAGTG
This sequence comes from Arenibacter lacus, assembly GCF_008711145.1. Classification (NCBI taxonomy): domain Bacteria; kingdom Pseudomonadati; phylum Bacteroidota; class Flavobacteriia; order Flavobacteriales; family Flavobacteriaceae; genus Arenibacter; species Arenibacter lacus. The sequence goes on along the minus strand of NZ_VVIN01000013.1, from coordinate 51,808 downwards.
GGGATTGGTATGATAAATACCAGCAGCATCGGCAAGGGTCCCAATAGTCAAAGGCGCATAGGGATGGGCTCCGGTATAAAAATCTAGCAAGAGGCCCTCCGTATAGGTATCCTTAAACTCCCCAATGATATATTGATCTTTAAAGGCCATGGCCTGGAGGTACCTTTCTGCTTCTTTACGCACTGCCCGCATTACATATTGTTTCCCATGGGCATCTTCCAATCTAAGGGACTTGGACTGATGTCCTCCTCCTTTACGCACGGGCCGTAATCCACCAAACAAGGTATCTAGCGCTACCGTAGGCACAGAAACTTTTGTTCCGTAATATTTGCGATATCGATCACCCCAAATGGCGGTAAACAAGCCACTTTTCTTTATTTCCTCTTCTGTATATACGGAGGCTTCCACTTTCTCTGGAAACTGATCTGGATAGATGTTCTGGTTCATCGTGGTATCCCTGTGATACACGTTAGCGGCAAAAAGAAACTCTTCTTTAGCGTTGTCATCCACCCCAAAAAATCTAACGCTAGAAGAACCGTCCGTGTAGATTTCCAAGCGCGCATACCCTCTTCTACCAGAAGAGAACTCACTCCCGTTCAACAAATTAGTCGCCCCCGACTTTGCTCCGGAACCACTTACGATCTGTGGCGTATTCTTTTCTATGATATATTGCAGGGAATGTTCGTGACCAGAGGCAACAATCACCTTTTCTGCATATTGGGAAAGTGTGGTAACCCTTCTTATTAATTCTCTATACCTTTTATTCTGCATATCCTCGGAGGAGACCCCAGCAGTTTTCCTAAACAGATTAATTAAGGTACCCAACACGGGTAAGGGACCCGCCTTTTTCTTAGGATAAAACTGATGGTACAAGGTAAATTGACCTCCGTGCGGACCATAACTAAAAACGGGATGATGCATGGCTAAAATAATAGTTTTCCCCGCATTCTTTTTTATCAAGCTTTCCAGCTCCTCAAAAAAATGTTCCCTACTCTTAATTTCACAGTCTTCATTTATGGACGGACGTTTATCCCAGTTGGTTAAATACCAATAGGTATCCATGGCAACCACCATAACGTCGTCATTGATTTCGACTTTTTCAATGGGGCATCCGTCTTCAGGAATAAAGGAATCCTTTCTATCAAGGCTTTTTTCTATATACTTCTCCTGCCTTTTTAGTCCTACTAGGCCTTCGGTATACCAATCGTGGTTACCAGGAATAAAGATAACCCGTCCCTTGTAATTCCGCACCGCATTCAACTGCGCATCCAGATGGCTTTTTGCCCGTCTATAAGCGACTGTGGAATCTTTGGGATCTGGCAATCCTGCCGGATAAATATTGTCTCCCAAAAAAATGGCCGTGCTATTTTTGGGAGCATTGTCCATTTGTTTTTTAAATGCCTTAAGGACGGGATTCATTCCGTTGATAGGCGACAGCCCCGCATCGCCTATCAAATAAAAGGTATGGGAAATTTCTTTGGAATTGGGTACATCCTTGGTCGCCTCCATTGATCTGTACTTTGATTCATAGGTAGCACAGCTCCAAAAAAGCAATAGAATAGTGATTAGTGCAAAAACTTTGTTCAAACGGATAAAAACAGATAACATAATTTTGTAATTTGGGTGCTATATAGTCAAGATATGCCAGACCTAATTAAAGATACAGAAGATTTTGTTACAAATTTATTGACAACCCGCTTAAGTGAGGACTATCTGTACCATAATCTTCGCCATACCCAAAGAGTTGTTAAAAATACTAAAGAATTGCTAGAAGCTTTTGACTTGGATGAAAAAGAAAATGAAGCGATTACTTTGGCCGCGTGGTTGCACGACACTGGTTATACCCAAGGCCATGAGGATCACGAGGAAAAAAGTTCTGCCATTGCCACTAAATTTTTAGAGGAAAAAAAATATCCTGCATCGGGTATAAAGAAGGTAGTTTCTTTAATAAAAGCTACCAAACGCAATCATGAACCAAGCACCTTATCGGAAGAAATTATCCGCGACGCAGATTCTTCCCATTTGGGCAGTGGCAGTTATACCCAGACCTCCGAATTGCTACGCGAAGAACTTTCCAATCTGGGAATCGCCCACTTTTCCCCCGAGGATTGGGCCGAGGAAAACATCAAGTTGTTCACCACAGAACACCGCTATTATACCGGCTATGCGAAGAAAAATTGGCAGAAGGGCAAGGACGATAACCTTAAGTCCCTGATTAAGAAAAGGACTAAGCAAAAAAATAGGACCAAAAAAGAAAAGCTGAAGGTTAATTTAAAAAATAAAAGTCCGGAACGCGGTATACAGACCATGTATCGGGTAACCATGCGCAACCATTTAAAATTAAGTGATATTGCAGATACCAAAGCCAATATTCTACTCTCTGTAAACGCAATTATCATTTCCCTTTTGCTGACCAACCTAATGCCCAAACTGGACAATCCCAGCAATGACTACCTCATTTATCCGTCGGCAATTTTTGTGCTGTTCAGCATCATTTCCATGGTAATGTCCATTATGGCTACAAGACCCAATGTAACCAGTGGGGAGTTTACCAAAGAGGATGTGGAGCAAAAAAGGGTTAATCTGCTATTTTTTGGAAACTTCCATAAAATGAAACTCCCAGATTACGAATGGGCCATGAAAGAACTGATAAAAGACCAGGAGTATGTATACAACTCCCTTACCAAGGATCTATACTTTTTGGGGGTAGTTTTGGATCGAAAATACAAACTACTTAGGTGGACCTATACCATCTTTATGATTGGTATGATTCTTTCTGTGATTGCTTTTTTCGTGGCATTGAAATTTTTTGGACCCGAAAAAATTATCGAGCTTCCTACCTAGGTCTTTAATTCCTGTAGGAGCTCTTGGTAGGTATAGGTCTTATTGCTTTTCTTTTCCGGTTGGTATAGAATACCGACACGAATTGCCTTAAGACCTGGAACTCCTTGCATTCCTTCTAGCTCCACAATTTCCACTTCACTGTTAAAGTACCCCTTAGAGGTAAGGAAGTCTATATAGCGCAGGTACTCTATCTCTTCCTGTTTTTGCGAATATACAACGACCAATTTACCAGCTTGCGTCAATCGTTCCTCCGTACCCTTCACATTAGATTTATCAATTCTTTTCTTAACAATCTCATAGCGTGCATTATAGGTGCCATCCACATCAAAACGCTTTTCATCCATCCTAAACCGAATGGACATGGAACTGCTATGGACCAAAATAAGGGAGGCAACATCCAATTTTACGGCCAACTCCGGTTTTAACCTATAATGGGCATTTTCCAGTTCACACATCATTTGCAACTGCCATAGCCTTAGGTTATTCAAATAAAGTTGATTATAATTCCCTTCGGCGGAAATGGCTTCCCCTATATAGATATTATGCTCAATGCCATCGGTTTTATAGCGTTCAAAATAATGAGGATACATCAATTGAGCCTCTTTCTGCCCCTTATCTAACACAGCCGCCAGTTTCTCATTTATAAGGGTTACACTCTCATCATAATTGCGACGATGATCGTAATAGGATCCTATCCCCATATCGATCTGGGATTGATAACGCAGAATCTTTTCTTTTAACAAGCCCTCTTTTTTGGATAAAAATTCAAAAACCGGGTGAATTTCATGGGTGATAAAATCTAAGATGTCCTGTTCACTATTTGTGTGCAACGATTCTTTAATATCATCCAAGTGGTTGATTACCCTAAACAGCAATTCTTCAATGATAGGGAGTTTCTTTTCTTCTAAGGCCGAGGAAAGAACGCTTTTCACTTCCGATAGCTGAATCATTAAATCTCGCTGGATGGCATCGTTCCTTAGCTGGGAAGAGTTTTTGATGTCTATCTGCCCATATAAAGGGTGTACATCCTTAAAAACGATCTCCTTAAAAACAGGATTATTGCCCAGGAATTTCTCCCTTACAAATCGTTGTGCCTCCTCCCGAAACTTCCAGGAGACGGATGGATGCACCGAGGTACATTCGTTCTGGATTACTGCAGAGATCAAATTCTCCTCCTCTTCTATGGCACGCAGTGCAGCAGACACGATATAAGGCATAATATCCTCCAATTTCTGTCCATTTACACTGTTTAGGTCGTTTACCTTATCGGACACCAGTTCTAACACCCCCAAGAGTCGCCCTTTTTTTGCTATGGGTGCCAATAGGGCACTTTTAATATTTTGATCGTGTAAAGCTTTATACGGGGCAATTCCTCCACTGCGCTTATAGGCCCGCTCCACATTTGAAATCACAAACAGCTTACTCTCCCGAAGTAATTTTTTATAGGATTGCATACACAAGGAGGTACCACAGTTCTCGTGGTCTTTTTTCTGTAAAATAAAGCTTTTGATTCCATCAAAATAGGCATTCTCAAATTGCGCTAATTTTGGGTTGTACTTTACATACCCCAACTGCAAGCCAGGAAGACTAAAGAGAGATTTAAAGATAGGCTCTACCTCCTCCAAAAAATTATTCTTATAATCCTTGACTATTAAGTTTGATTTAATTTCCGATATGGCATATTCTGCAGTCACATCAAACATATTGGAAATTACAAAGCCCTTGCTTATAAAACTGTGGGGAGGAATCTTTTTCTTCCATTGTTCTAGATCCTCTATACTGACCAGCAATTGATCCACATCCTCTTGGGTAATTTTTATGGGGGTGCCATTGGGAATAATCTCTATAAATTCTGCATTATATAAGATGCGATAATGCCGCATTACCCCATTGGCATCTGGAATGTTATAAAAAAAGGGCCGTTTAAAATCGATATGGAATCCATAGTAAAAATTAAGGATAACCACACAGGACATGATGTAGCTTATCCCATCCTCCAAATTCTCCAAGTTAGGGTGGTACTCAGGGCCTGCAGCTTCTAGAATTCTTTTAAAGCGATTGCTGGCATTAAAAATCACCTCACTATAGGGAAGGGATGCCGCTTTTATCTCGTTATCGCCAAGAAGTGGAGAAAAGGTATCCTGCAATAACAAGCCTATTAACTCGCTATGTTTTTCTAGAAGGGAAATATCTGTAAATCCCTCCCTTAACTCCGGATAGGGAGCCTGTAAGTCTAGAATATACCTCGCCCTTTCAGCTAAATAGTGATCTTCACTTTTTGCCATTTCTTCATAACGCTGTAACAGCTTATTAAAGCTGATCAGATGCTGTAAAGGCAAACTTTTTTCCATGAATCCTTTATTAATATACTATTAGTCCTTTATGGCCACAAAAAATTACAAATTAAGGTCCCTTTCTCAAAACCCAGGTATTCATTTTATCCACCTAAAGAGCCCAACGCTACAAATGTACAACACTATTTTCCTGAGGACCAAATCTCACCTAAATACCTAGGAAATTAAATAGCCTTTATAATTCGTCAATTATCATCGGTACTCCCATCTACCTCCTCCTTCACATCCTTATAGGCCCCCTTAACTTCCTCGCCGGCTCTTTCTATACCCTCTGCTGCTTCATCTACCGCACGTTCCACGTCTCCCTTAACTTCTTTCTCTGTTGTTTTAGTCTCCCTACAGCTCCAGATGGCACAAAGAATAAATAGGGTTACCAGTAAAGAATAAATGCTCTTTCCCATAATGTATAATTTATTATTACGACATCAATTTAATGCCCATATAGTTAAAGATAACAAGGCCTTACAGGAACTACGACCCCTAAACAGTTAAAATTTTAATGCTATAACACTTTTCTTTATCACAGATGCTACGAATGCGCATGACTAATAAAAAAACAACCTATTTTACATGGTCTTTCTAAGGGAACGGTGGCCCATTAGAAATTTAGCAGGGTTTGTTATGAGTCGGCCAATTACGGCTCCTAATCTAATGTCCTCCTAAAAACTTAAGCCTTAGCCCCGTATAGATTTAACACTACAAACTATATCGATGAAAGCCTTACCTACCTTATTATGCATCCCGGACATAAGTGGTTTTACACAATTTATGAGTAAAACCGATTTTGAATTAAGCTCAAAAGTGATTCCCTCTCTTCTCAATAAGATTGTTTATTCTAACGAAATTGGATTAAAAATTTCCGAAATAGAGGGAGATGCCGTTTTATTTTATAAAACTGGGGACCTTCCTTCCTTAAAAGACCTACTTAACCAATGTAAGTTTTTTTATACGGAATTCTACAAGCAACTATACGCTTTAAAAAAACGACACCAGGGAACGGAGGCTGCAAAGATTATTCCCGAGGTGCTCGGATTAAAAATAATATTACATTACGGTGAAGAGGTTGGATTGGTAGCTGTTGGAAAACGGATAAAATTGATTGGTGAAGATGTGATTACCGCCCATCGCCTACTTAAAAACAACATCCCGGAGGAAGAATACATATTAATTTCCAATGATTTACTATCCCAATTTAGCGAGGAAGAAGTAAACATTCAATTGGATTGGGCTCATTTTGAAAAAGGGCTAATTAAGGAAGAGCATCTTGGAGAAATAGAATTTCGCTATATAGATCTTACAAGGATCCAAAAGTCCAGCTTTATACACCCCCAATAATAGCGTTAACATTCGCACCGAATGGATTAAGTGTTTTGGGCCTTGCTATGTACTTTTCGGGTACTAAAAATGTAAAATCATGGCTATAAAACAAGGAGAAGAAAACACCAAATTCATTAAAAAGGAAAAGGATCCAACCATGCAATACGTCTTTCAGAAAAACAAAAAGACCATACTGGCCACTGGTATTGTTACGGCAATCTTACTATTACTTCTAATAGGAATCATTGTTTCCGGATTTATTTTAGAGAGTTAAATACCATATTATGTCAGCACCCCCTCACTAATCATTTTAGGAAGTGTACCAATTCACCTAAGCAACTTAAAGATTGGCAACCCATAAATCCATCACCAATGTCTATGAAATGGCTTATTAAAACCTGTATTCTTACCATATGCATAAGTATAATTAACGCCTGCGCTACTTATGCTCCCCAGTTTAGTGAAACGCCATCCCTAGATAAGGTAAGCAACTCAGGGAAGAAGGTAGCCCATAGCATATATATTGCAGGCGGTTATGGCAATAAAAACCAGGGTATTACCTACCCTAGCTATTCTCTTTTGGCAAAGGAACTTAACAAAGCCTCGGAAGAAAGCACCCTCATTTTTACCGGAGATCAGATTTCACCAAAAGAGGGGGCCTGGGAGTTAGATAAAGATCTGTTGGATGCGCACTTAAAATTGATCCAAAATTTTAAGGGAAACACCATTTTCCTTCCGGGAAACAACGAGTGGAAGAGCTTTAAAAGCGGGAAGGTAGAAAGGGTGGAAGACTATATAAAGGATTTAGACAATGAAAGGATTCATTTTTACCCTGAGAATGCATGCCCAATAGAACAAGTGGTTATCAATGATCAATTAGATTTAATATTGGTAGACTCCAAGTGGTTTATTTCTAACTGGTCTAGGGTGGAGGACATCAATAAAAAATGCACCGACATTACTACTAGAAGGCGATTTTTGGAAGAATTGGAGGGTTATATTAATGATGGCCAGGACAAAAATATAGTTATTGCCATGCATCATCCCATTTTTAGCAATGGGAAATATGCCGGACGGGAAAGTTTAAAAAATCACCTTACCCCCCTCCCTCTTATAGGAACCCTCATGCACGGTATTTGGGAGCTTGGGGCCTTCTCTCCAGACCTTTTAAATAGCAGGCGGTATAATTATCTAAGGATTTTAGTAAGTGCCTTGGCCAAGGCATCGGATAGGATTACCATTGTCTCTGGCCATGAGGAAAGTCTTCAATACCTTACAGGCGGGGACATTCACCAGGTTATTGGAGGTTCCTTAACCAATAACACCCCCACTAATTTAGGGAAGGACTATATCACTACTATAGGGGGCTCCCTAAAATATGAGGGGAAATTTACCGCGGGCACCACAGGCTTCGCGAAGCTAGATTATTTTATGGATGGGTCTTCCAAGGCCACATTTATAAGCGAGGACGCTACCACCGGGATGGCGGTTCTCCCTCCCCTTAAAAAAACACCCCCTGTTGAGAACATTGCTAGAAACAAGAATACTATAGAACAAGTCGCCATTTTGGACGACGAAGAAAAATTGAACAAATCTAAATTCTACAAATTTCTATGGGGTGAACGCTACAGGGATTATTTTGGAAAATCCGTCACCGCACCGGTTGCATATTTAGATACCCTCTATGGAGGATTGGAGGTGGTAAAAAAAGGGGGAGGACATCAGTCTTACTCTATAAGACTGGCAGATAAGGATGGCAAGGAATATTCTATGCGATCTTTAAGAAAGAACGCCCTTAAATTTCTGCGATTCAAAATAAAAGGAATTGCTTTCAACGAAGAGGAGTACAAGGACACATGGACAGAGGAAGTGATATCCGATTTTTTCACTACCGCCCACCCGTATATGCAATTGGTTATTAATCCCATGGCAAGGGCAGTTGACGTAAACCACTCAAGTCCGTCCCTCTTCTACATCCCAAAGCAAGAACGCCTAGGCGCGCTCAACGACGAATTTGGGGATGAACTCTACTTTATTGAAGAACGCCCATCGGATGAACAGGTTAATTTTAAGGGATACAGAAGGGCGATAGATGAGGCAGGGAAAGTTAAGGAGATGGAGAGCACCACCGATATGTTGGAGAAAATTAACAGTGATGAGTCGTACACCACAGACCAAAAAGATTTTATTAGGGCACGTATTTTTGATATGCTTGTTGGGGATTGGGATCGACATCAAGATCAATGGCGCTGGGCAGAATATGAGAAAGACGATGGGAATACCGAATTTCTTCCTATTCCTAGAGATAGGGACAATGCCTTTCCCAAATTTGATGGAAATGCTATAAAGGCCATTAAGCTTTTTGTCCCAGCAGCAAGGCGATGGCAATCCTATGGCCCTGAAATACAAGATGTAAAATGGTTAAATATTGGGGGCAATAGGTTAGACCGTGCCCTTCTTAACCAACACAATGCCTCCGTATGGGAAGAACAGGCTAGATATATACAGGAAAAACTTTCCGAGGTGGAAATAGACCAAGCATTTATGCGACTCCCTAAAGAAGTAAGGGATACTACCAGTGCAAAAATTAAAAGTAGTTTAAAGAAGCGACTTCAGAACCTTCATAAATACGCCAAGGAATACGGGGAATTCCTAGACGAAAAGGTGTTGATACACGGCACCGAGAAGGATGACCTTATAGAAGTAACCAGACGTGCGGATGGAAAAACCAAGGTGGTTATGAAGCGGTTGTTAACAGACGAAGAAAATGAGCTGATGTACGAACGCACCTTTGATCCCAGAAGCACCAAGGAAATTTGGATCTATGCTTTAGGCGACGGGGATATTTTTGAGGTTTCCGGAGAGGGTAAAAGTAACATATTTATCCGATTGATAGGAGGCTATGGGAAGGATCAATACAAAATAACGAACGCTAATGCCTTAAAAGTATACGACTGGAAGCATGAGGAATCGGAATTTGAGGAAAAAACCCCCTCTAAAACGTTGAGCAATCTCTACGAAATCAACACTTATCATTGGCGGTATTTTGGCAGCAACAGTAATGTGTTGGTCCCTTCCATTGGGTTTAGAACGGATGACGGTTTCTATTTAGGTGCTTCTAACATCTATACGCACAGCGGTTTTAACGGGAGTAATTTCAGTCAGAAACATCGTTTGGCCGCCAATTATTATTTCAAATTTAAAGCGCTGGAATTATCTTATGCAGGCCTATTCGCTAACATTATACCCAAATGGAATTTGGAATTGGACGGGTACTATACCTCCAATAGGTTTTCCCACAATTTTTTTGGTCTTGGAAACGGATCCTTAAACTTGGAAGACGATTTGGGACGTGATTTTTATCGCGCCAGAATGCAACAACTACAATTAAAAGCAGGGATAGGGTATCATACCTTAAAAATAAAGGGACTCTTTGAATCTTTTAAATTAAAGGATCTGGAGGATAGGTATTTTAATCCTTCCAATGTAGATAGTGATGTTTTTGAATCCCAACAATATGTGGGGGCAGAGACTTCCGCTCATTATAAAATGGACGATGCGGCAGATTTCCCTACTAAGGCTTTGTATTTTGGATTAAACTTGGGCTATAAAATGAATACCCGTATCCACAACAATCAATTTGGCTATTTTGCCTTTAAGCTCGGTTTTAGCCACAAGCTGATCCCCTCTGGTAATCTAGTTTTAAGCAGCACGGCAGAATATAAGACCAATATAGGTGGCGGCGGCTATTTCTTTTATCATGCACCTGCCCTAGGGGGCAATAATGGCCTACGCGGATTTAGGGACGACCGATTTGCCGGCCGTTCCTATTTCTACAATACCACAGACCTAAGGGTTCGCATAAAAAGGATTGCAACAGCTGTGGCCCCTATTACAGTGGGACTTTATGGAGGGTTTGATTATGGGCGAGTTTGGGAAAAAGGAGAAAACAGCAATAAATGGCATACTTCCCAAGGGCTTGGGGCATGGGTAAGCGGCTACAACTTCCTCACCTTTAACGCAGGATATTTTAATTCTGTAGAGGGGAATATTGTTCAAATAGGATTTGGCTTTGAGTTTTAAAGCTCAAAAGAACATGGGTGCTTCTAAATTATTGCAACCTAAAGGTTATGGGGATGATATACGACACTTTAACGGCCCTCCCACGTTGCTTTCCAGGCTCCATATGTGGTAGTGCGGCAATAATTCTGTTGGCCTCTTTCTCCAATAACTTATCTGGCCCCCTGGTCTGTATCTGTACAATTTCTCCGGTATTATTTATTATAAATTGAACATATACCCTACCCTCAATGCCCAACTCTACGGCCACATCCGGATAAGTGAAATGTTTCTGTATATGTTCTTGTATTTTCTTTTGAAAACACGCTTTTAAGGCGTCATTGTTTTTCCCTGTACAGCCAGGGAATACCGGCACATTTTCAATAACCGCAAAGGGCACTTCCACATCTTCCTCCTCCTCTTCTACTACAACAACGTCCTCTACCTTTAGGGGAGCAGCTTCCACCACCGTTTCCTGATTAGTTTCGGTGCTTTGGATAACCGTTTCCTCTATCTTAGCAATGTCCTCTACAATTTCAATAATCTCTGGTGCCGCTGGGGGCGCAGGAGGCGGGGGTAATTTTGGGGCATCCGTTATAGGTACCATCTCATCCAAATTATCTACCACAGATAATATTTCTACTTCTGCCCCTTCTTTAGGATAGGTACGCAATTCCAAGGCCCTCCAAACCACAAAAAGAACCAAAACAAGGCCGATAACAAAAAAAAGACCACTTTTTTTGTTCAAATCTACCTTGGGGTTCTTTTTAGGTTTCATGACGGTACAAATTGTCACTCTAATTTCCCCAATAATTATCGGTTTACCTATGATAATTATCAGTTTGGACAGATTTTTTAAAAAATAAAAAGCTTGTTCTACGAAGGCTTTTCAGCAATATATTTATCCGAAAAGAACTTTAGAACTTGCCCCATTCCCATAGCATTCGTGCCATGGGGCAACGTACTTATGGCTTATTGTCTTGGAGTAGCGGTAATACTAACCTTAATAACTCCTGCAGATTCTGGCACATTGGGTTGGGATGTTGGGTCCACCAACCTTACCGTAGCATCAGGGTCATTACTTCCCGTATTGGAAGCAGACTGTCTAATTACTTGGGAGAGTCCGGCTCCGGGGTATTCATCGATTTCCGTACCTGCATCATAAAGAAAAACCTGTGAAGTTATGTCTCCACTAATCGGCTGTCTATTTTCAAATAGTGGAATCCCATTTTCGGAAAAGGCATAAAACCAGTCGTTGCTCTGTACGAACATCGTTGCAAAGGAAAGGTAATCTCCCTCTATCGCGGTAAAAGAAAACGCATAGCTCCCACCAGGCCCTATTGGCCCTGGGTCTGTAGCCCCTGTGGGAATATTGAATACCTGCGTAGATACTACTCCCGTTTTACCTTGGAGGGAGGCCAGTAGCATGCTAGGGTCACCATCTTCTGCCACAGCTTCCAGTCCCTCGCCAAAATCGTTATTCCCGCTACTATAAATTGGATGAACACCCATGCTATGAACAGCCCATACCCCAGGGGACAAGGGAATAATTAAGCCAGTACTTTCTTGGGTATCCACGGCTAAGGCTTCGGTAAAACCATCTTCGGCGATATTTTCTACCCCTTCGGCACTTTGTACAAGACCGGCATTGGCCAATGCACTTCCCTCTTCAAAAAATGGTGATTCTAAAGTATGGACTACATAAACTCCTGGAGATAAAGGTACTGCAGCAGTAGTACCCGCTCCTTGTCCCGGAGTAGGGATGGTACTGGCAGTGGAAACATTTTCGATCCGAACAGTAAACTGGGCAGGCCCTGTATTTTCAATGCTTACTTTGATCACCGCATTATTATCGGGAATGACGTTCCCAAATGCGTCCATATTGTTTTCTACTAGGGTCACCACCCCATTTTCATCTACTCCCTGATCTTCTGCATCCGGATCCTGTTGGGGTTTCTGATTTGGACCACCGGTTTCCTCATTCACCTCCGTACCGGCATCCCATAAGAGTACTTGGTCTGTAACATCTTCGGGGCCGTTGGCTCCAATGGGATTACCCATGGCATCATAAAGGGCGATGCCTTCTTCTGCCGGAGCAAAAAACAAGTCGTTAGATTGCACAAACATACTCACAAATGACAAGCGAGTACCACCATCATTAGGCACTACTACGGGACCTGCATTTATAGTAAATTCATAGGCATCCCCTGGAAAAATAGGTGCCGGATCCGTCGCACCCTCAGGTATATTGAATACAGCTGACTGAAAAATAGGTTTAGGAATTACTACGTTTTCTATGGTAACTGTAAAATCTGCCGAATTAAATACGGGAATAAATTCCCCGTTGTCATCGCTAAGGCATGCACCAAACAGAATAGCGGCCCCAAAAAGGGGCATTAAAGAAGTCTTTTTCATGATAGCATCTTTTTTTAGATTATTCGTACGCCCAGGCGCACGAAGAAAAACCGGGGAGGGTTTTAAAAGTTCCCATAATTGGGTTCTACAAAAATTTGCATCAGGTTTTCATTTGTTCGCTTCAATTCCAGTTCAATAAATACCCATCTCCATGTATGTCACAAGATGGTATAGCGTATTTTTAGAATTTCAGATCAAGGTTTTGGTTTCCTTGGTAGCACCTCTTCTGGGAAAGGAAATAGAATGGTCGAGTTTTTTTCGGCGGCAATATTGGAAAGAGTTTGATAGAGTCGCAGCTTAATAGCAGATGGGGACTGGTCTATGAGTTTACCCGCTTCCAGCAGTTTTCCGGCTGCCTGCTCCTCGGCCAAGGCGAGAATGATTCTGGCCCTTCTAGAACGCTCCGCCTCGGCCTGATTAGCCATCATTCGCTTCATGTTTTCGGGCAATTGAATATCCTTGATCTTAACATCTATTATTTCTATACCCCACTCCTTGGTCTCCAATTCTACAATGGCCTTAATATTTTTTCCCATCTCTTCGCGCTTGGATAAGATGGTGTCCAATTCCACTTTTCCACAAACATCCCTTAAGGCAGCCTGTGATAATTGCGTAATGGCGAAGCGATATTCCTCTACTTCCAACACCGCTTTTTCAGGGTCGTTAATCCTAAAGAAGACCACGCCATCTATGCTACAGGGTACATTGTCTTCCGTCATTACTTCCTGGGAAATAATATTAATGGTAATCACCCGAATGTCCACTACCTGAATAGTTTCTACAATAGGGATAATCCACCTAAAACCCGGTTGCAGGGTTTTAATATACCGACCGAACCTAAATTTTAGGGCCCGTTTATATTCGTAAACAATTCGTATTCCCGACAGGAGAAATAATACGAACAATACCAAAAAAACAAAAGGTGGTGCCATGGCGTATTCTTTATGTGGATGCTATTAATACTTTTTCCGTAGAAAAAATGTCTGAGCTTTCTTGCGGACCTTCTTCATCAACGGGGAGCAACAAAAGGAAAAGCAACTAACCTTCCATTTCTTAAGAGGGCTTCCTTTAAAGTTACGAAATAAACCAATGTGCACCAAAACAATGCCACCCCTAATTTCCAAGGGGCGTCCTTCTTTTATGCCTACTCAATTTTTAGTATCTTACAAGAACAAACACTACCCATGAAAATAACTTCCCACTCGCTGATATGGGTTTGCCTTTTATTTGGTTGTTTGGGGTATGCCCAAGATACAGAAGGAGGGCACGAGCAATGGGAGTATGCTTTGGAAGATACAGGCGACGTCCTACAAATGGCCTTACCGCTTAGTGCAGGAATCATGACCTTGCTCCATAAAGATTACCAAGGGACCAAAAAACTGGCTTTCTCCTATGCGACCACTATGGCACTTACCTATTCCTTAAAAAAACTGACCAAAAAGAAAAGGCCCGAGGGCAGGGAACTCTACGATTCGTTCCCTTCTGGACACACCTCATCTGCCTTTTCCGGGGCCTCCTTTATACAGCGAAGGTACGGTAATAAGTACGGTATTCCGGCCTATATTCTGGCAACCATTGTTGCAGTGAGCAGAACAGAAGCACCGGATGGATACCACGATTTTTGGGATGTTTCTGCCGGCGCCCTCATTGGAATTGGAAGCACTTACTTATTCACCAAACCGTATGTTAACAATACTATGAACCTTGGATTTTCTAGCGGCAGGGACTATTACACTCTAAGTTTTACCTACTCCTTTTAACTTAGTGGTTCCTTATTTTTTTTACCATTGATCAAAAAAAATTAAGCAAAAGGTGCTATTTACATCTAGGTTAATAAATAGTATATTTAAAGATTAAAAACCAACGAACCCTCAAAACCAACCCTATGCCTTTACTGATCGTAGTCCTTGGGATAGTACTCCTCTTTATCCTAATTGCCAGATTTAAGCTCAACGCCTTTATTGCCTTTATCATTGTTTCACTAGGGGTTGGCATTGCCGAGGGCATGGAGTTGGAACTCTTGGTCCAATCCATTCAGAATGGAATTGGGAGCACGCTTGGTTTTTTGGTCATGATTTTGGGATTAGGGGCTATGCTGGGAAAACTAGTAGCAGACAGTGGAGCAGCACAACAGATCACTAGCCGTTTGGTAGCCAAATTTGGCACTAAAAACATACAATGGGCCTTGGTGCTCACTGGTTTTATTGTGGGAATCCCCATGTTTTACTCCGTAGGTTTTGTTATTCTTATTCCTTTAATTTTTACTATTGCTGCCGCTACCCGGCTTCCTCTCTTATACGTTGGGCTTCCAATGATTGCTGCCCTATCCGTTACACACGGTTACTTACCCCCGCACCCTGCCCCAACGGCCATAGCCACCACTTTTAATGCAGATATTGGAAAAACCCTCTTGTACGGAATCATCATCGCCATCCCTGCCATTATTGTTGCAGGCCCCTTATTTTCCCGTACTATAAAGAATATTACTGCCACCCCTTTAAAAGAATTTGTAAACCCACGTATCCTAAAGGAGTCGGAGATGCCCGGAATGGCAACCAGTATCTTTACTGCATTGCTGCCCATTCTCCTGATTGTGATGGCTACCTTGGCAGATCTCTTCATCCCAGCAGAAAATCCTATTCTTCCCTTCCTTCATTTTATTGGGAATCCGGTAGTGGCCATGCTCTTATCTGTATTAGTGGCTATTTACACCCTAGGATTGGCCAGGGGCAAAAAAATGCCGGAAATTATGGGTTCGGTTAGCAGTGGGATATCTGGGATTACCATGATTCTACTTATCATCGCAGGGGCCGGAGCCTTAAAACAAGTACTTATAGACAGTGGAGTGAGTTTATATATTGCAGAAATTTTAAAAGACTCTGCCCTATCCCCCCTTGTTCTTGCCTGGATGGCAGCCACGGTTATTAGGGTCTGTGTAGGCTCTGCCACCGTTGCGGGTCTCACTACCGCCGGAATCGTTTTACCCTTGGTATCGGCCACTGGTACCAGTCCGGAATTAATGGTCCTTGCCATAGGATCTGGTAGTTTAATGCTTTCGCATGTGAACGATAGCGGTTTTTGGCTTTTCAAGGAATATTTTAACCTAACCGTAAACGAAACCCTGCGCACTTGGACCGTTATGGAAACAACCGTAGGCGTGATGGGCTTAGTAGGGGTATTGGTTCTAAATCTATTCCTCTAAATACAAGCACATTTAATAATTGCTCCAAAAGAATTATGAAGTTGCGCTTGGCATTCCCTTCCAAACACAGTAGCTTTAATGTTGAAAGCCTTTGGAACATCAAAAATTCAACCAACGCAGGCAATTCCTCACATGATTTCAAGGCAATTAAAATGACGACAGATGACAACAAAAGATTGGTATACCCTTACCGAAACCAACAACATCATTACGCCTTCCCTAGTGGTTTATCCTGAGCGGATAGCGGAAAATATTAAGACCATGATCCAGATAGCAGGAGGGGCGCAGTATTTAAGGCCACATATAAAAACCCATAAAATGGCCGAGATTGTTCAGCTACAACTACAAGCTGGAATTAATAAGTTTAAATGTGCCACTATTGCCGAAGCTGAATTGCTGGGGCAATGCGGAGCCAAGGACATCCTTTTGGCCATGCAGCCAGTAGGGGCAAACATAGCGCGATTTTTCTCCCTAATAGCTACCTTCCCAGAGGCCCATTACTCTACAATTACGGATAATCTGGAGATTGCTATGGAGATTGCCAACAGGGCTGCTGAAAAGAACCTGAAAATCTCCCTTTGGGTAGATATTAACAATGGGATGAACAGAAGTGGAATAGTACCGGGTACTGCTGCAGAGGAGCTCATTAAAGCAATCCATAAACATCCTCACCTTATAGCCAGTGGCTTGCACGTATACGATGGCCATATCCGGGATAAGGACCCTATAGCACGTAAAAAGACATGCGACCGGGATTTTGCTCCTGTATTAGCACTTAAAAAGTCGTTGGAAGACGCACATATCCCCGTACCTACAATTATCGCTGGCGGCTCCCCTACCTTTCCGTTTCATGCCGAAAGACAAGGGGTAGAAACCAGTCCGGGAACCACGCTATTATGGGATGCCGGCTATGGCAACTCCTTTAAAGATTTAGCATTCCTTCCGGCCGCAGTGCTCCTTACCAGGATAGTTAGCAAGCCCAATACGGATATGCTATGTTTTGATTTGGGCCATAAATGGGTGGCCTGTGAAAAGGAACTACCTAGGATACATTTTTTAAATGTCTCCAATACAGAACAAACCGGGCAAAGCGAGGAGCATTTGGTGGTCCATTGCCCCCAGGATTCGCAACCTAAGATTGGGGCCTTGGCCTATGCCATCCCCCTTCACATCTGCCCTACAGTGGCAAAGTACAATCGGGTTTTAACAGCTGTAGACGGGACCATAACAGGAAGCTGGAAAGTGGCAGCACGCAACAATAAAATTACCCTATAAACAAACCTGCTTCAATAAAAAAAGGATGCGAAGAAGAACATAACCTATCAACCTCCCAACCTCCCCAGAATAAGGCTTAATTTAACAAGCATTTAATCTATTGTTGGCAAGGTATTTGATATTTTTGTAGGTCAACCGTACCTAGAATAGGCCTTATGAGAATTATTTATTTGTGTTTTATCGTATTTCTAGTTTCCAATTTGGGGAGGGCGCAGACAGACCTTCCTACAACACAGCCATTAATAATTAAAGGGGATAGGAGTACCATGGATAAGCCAGAGGAAAGCACTATCCTAAAGATACCTTCGGTACTAGACAAAAAGCCTACGAGCAATCTAAGGGATTCCCTGACGGCCAGACAAATTAATATGCTCCCCACCCGAAACTTAATTCAAGCGGGCCATAACCTAAAGCTAGACCCTAAGGTGCGGGAAAAAGAGAGCAAGAGCTCCTCTACCTATTTTGGGGATATGTATCTGGGTGATGTTAAGACCAACGGTAAATTTGTGGGTGTCATGTACCGCGATCATGAATATGTTGATGGGGACCGAATTAAGGTTTCCCTAAACGATGAAGTGGTAGAACCCAACGTATTTCTTACAGGCGCATTCAAGGGTATTAATCTAGACCTTAAAAAAGGGTTTAATAGAATAGACTTTGAAGCGTTAAATCAAGGTACATCCGGCCCCAATACAGCCCAGGTAAACGTATACGACGACCAGGGTAAATTGATTCACTCCAATATGTGGAATTTATCCACCGGATCTAAAGCGACCATTATTGTGGTTAAGGAATAATTCCCCCCTATAAACCTCCAATAAAAAGGCATTTACCGCTTTCTCTCTCCGGGGCGGTAAGTCTCCTCTGCTCTTTTAAGCACATCCTCCTTATAATAAGGAACCTCCTTAAATTCTGCATTGGCAAAGCGCTTGGCCTGATCGTCAAAATGAGGGGAAGATGGATCCCCACTTTGTCCGCCTGCCAAAATACTTTTTGCCTTCACCTTCTCCCCAAATTCTACTACCGCTACAAAACTATTGCCGCGAGTACCGTATATTTTCTTGGTATTGTTGTTATACCTAGCCCCATAAGCTGCCAAGGCACCCCAACGCCCAGAAGCATATCCAATTGGTATACTGGGTAGGGAGTCGTTAAATGGTTGACGGATATCCCCATTGATACGTTGGTATCTATTTACTTCCCCCCACGGTAGGTTCCACGTTCCGAAATCGGCCTCCAAGCGTTCTACCACCTCTGTGAAAGCTGCCAATCGCTCCGATAATGGCGACTGGGTACCAAGATAGTTTATGGCTTCCATATCACTCATATTATTGGGCAAGTCTGCCTTATTGCGGTAATGCGTACCATAGTAATGGGCTAGGGTCATCCCAACGGCCTCCGTGGAGGTCTTCAAATCCCATTGGCGCAATACCTCTATAGGTCCCTTTAGGGCATCATTTTTAGGGTTTAGCCTATCAAAAGCCTCCACCAAGCCAGGAATAAGCTTCTCAAAAGCGGGCAGGTAGGGATCGTGCGCCAAGCTTATTAAATTGTCTATGGTAAAACCATCCCTGTCTTTCAATAAATTGATAGCATGCACCCCTCTAAAATTCTCCCTATCTATTGACATATAGTTGGGATAATCCCCTCTTTTAGGGCTAAACTCCAACGCAGCGGTATAGGGAGTTGAATTACAGTTTTGCAACCATCCATTTTGGGGATTCAACAATAGGATATTTTCATCTACGCTGTGCAGCCCTTGCCAATCGGTTCTTGGATCGCTTCCATCTACAGGCTTAGAGTAATCAAAAATAGTATCTCGCTTTGGTATAAAATTTCCGTGAAAATAAGCGATATTCCCCTCAGCATCCGCATATACGGTGTTATTGGAAGAATTGGTACGCATGTCCATCATTTCCCTAAACCCTTTATAACCCGTCTGTTTTGTTCTAATAAAGGACTGCTCCAATGCTGTTTTTGGTTCCCACATCATGGCTGTGGCCACCCATCGGTCTTCTGCCATATGCGTTATAGGACCATGATGGGTATGGTAGGCCGGAAATGTCTTTTCCTTTAAGACGCCCTCTTCCTTATATTTTAAAGTGATTTCAGAACTTTCTACTGGCCTCAACGCCTCCCCATATACATAATACAACTCCTCATCTTGCTGTACAATAGTTTCCATAAACTCGTCCATCACATCGGTGTAGGTAGAGGTATGCATCCATCCTGTTTTCTCATTGAATCCCTGGTATACGAAGAATTGCCCCCAAGTAACCGCCCCATATGCATTTAGCCCCTCTTCACTAACCATATGTACCTCTCCTCTAAAATAAAATGAGGTATGCGGATTGATTAGTAGCAAAGGATTTCCAGACTCGGTAAGCTTCCCCGAAATAGCGAACCCATTAGAACCTTGTGGCTCCTCTTGTTTCTTTTGTTCTTCTTGTTTATAAACCTCCATTTCTGGAAGGGCCCTCCCGCTTTCGTAAAAAGCTTTTATTTTTTGGGTAGCTACGCGCTCTATATCGCCGCCAATAGATCCCTCACTAAAATACATGGGCATCCATGGTTCAAAACGGGTCAGAAGTTTAGGTTTTACCTCTGGGTGGGTGTGCAGGTAGTAATTTATTCCATCGGCAAAGGCATCACAAAGCTCCCTTAACCAAGCGGGACTCGCTTCATAGTTAGCAATTGCCTCTTCCTCGGTCATAAACAAGCGGGCTCTTAGGTCACTGTAAATAGCCTCCTCACCTTCTACCTCTGCCAACCTCCCGGTGGCCCATATATAATTTTGTTCTACCCTATTAAAATCGTCTTCACATTGGGCATACAGTAGCCCAAAAACTGCATCGGCATCTGTCTTCCCATAAATATGGGGAACGCCAAAATCGTCCCTGATAATAGTCACCCTTTCCGCTTGGGCCTTCCAAGCCTCCATTTCCGATACATCTTGGTTTGTTTTGCAGGATAGGAGGGTAAGAACAAGAAAAAAATAAAAAAGTCTCATAATTTATTACGGTTGTTGGTAGTAGACTAAGGTACGCTTAATTATTAAAACCTCCATGAAGCCCTTTTTAATTTTATCCCTTCTTACCTCCATAAAAGGGGGTACTTCCACCTAGAAAACTAGGTAGGCATAAAACGGGGTTACTTTTGTTACTTTTGTTATCTTATCCTTCATAAAAAAAGTTACATGTCCCAAAAAAAAGTAAGTATGCTCACCGCCTTTAAAACCATTATTTGGCCAAGGCGAAATTTGGTTTTCATAGGGTTACTATTGATTGTAATTAGTAGGGCGGCTAGTTTTGTAGCCCCTATGTCTCTCAAATACTTAATGGACGATATTATCCCCAACAAGGATATTGAGTTCCTAAAAATCCTTGTGATCGTAGTAGGTTTGGCCATTTTGGTGCAGGCCGTTACGTCCTTTTTGCTCACCCGAATATTAAGTGTACAGGCGCAGTATCTAATTTCGGAACTACGTGCCCAGGTACAAAAGAAGGTCCTTACCCTCCCTATTAGATTCTTTGACAACACCAAATCCGGGGCCTTGGTATCGCGGATTATGACAGATGTGGAAGGCGTACGAAACCTTATAGGAACAGGACTGGTACAGTTGGTTGGAGGTACCATCACTGCCATAGTCTCCCTAGTCCTTCTATTGAACATAAGCCCGTCCATGACGGTTTTCACCTTGGTTCCCCTTGGGATTTTTGCCCTGATCGCTTTAAAAGCTTTTAAGATTATACGTCCCATATTTAGAAATAGGGGAAAGATAAATGCAGAAGTAACGGGAAGACTTACGGAAACTTTGGGTGGCATACGGGTTATTAAAGGATTTAATGCCGAGGCGCAGGAAAACGAGGTTTTTGAGGAAGGCGTAGCGCGATTATACCAAAATGTAAAGAAGAGCCTTACCGCTACGGCCTTTATGACCAGCTCTTCTACCTTTTTATTGGGAATCGCTACCACCGGTATCATGGGAATTGGAGGGTATAAGATTATGATGGACGAGCTTACCATTGGGGAGTTTTTAACCTTCACCTTTTTATTGGGATTGATGGTGGCCCCCATTGTACAGATGAGCAATATAGGGAGTCAGATTACGGAAGCATTAGCGGGATTGGATAGAACAGAGGAGTTAATGAATAAGACTGCAGAAGCCCAGGAGAAGGAAAGAACGGAAGTCTTGGACAATATAAAGGGAGATATCACTTTTAACGATGTATCCTTTGCCTATGAGGAAGACAAGGAGGTACTCCATAACATCAGTTTCACGGTAAGCTCTGGCAAGGTGGTAGCCCTAGTGGGCAGTTCTGGATCCGGAAAATCTACCATTGCGGGTCTGGCAGCAAGTTTCCTTAATCCCTTATCGGGGACCATTACCGTAGATGGCACAGACCTTTCCAAGGTAGACCTCAACAGCTACCGAAAAAATCTTGGCGTGGTATTACAGGACGAGTTTTTATTTGAAGGGACCATACGGGAAAATATTTTATTCCCTAGGCCCGATGCCAGCGAAGAGGAGTTACAGAAAGCGGTGAAAGCTGCTTATGTGGATGAATTTACCGATAGGTTTGATAAAGGCTTGGATACCTTGATTGGTGAACGAGGTGTAAAACTATCGGGCGGACAAAGGCAACGTATCGCCATCGCTAGGGCTGTATTGTCCAATCCCAAAGTCTTGATTTTGGACGAAGCCACTTCCAATCTGGATACCGAAAGCGAGGCCTTGATTCAAAAGAGTTTGGCAACCCTTACCGAAGGCAGAACAACTTTTGTGATTGCCCACCGCTTAAGCACCATCAGGAAAGCCCATCAAATTCTGGTCATTGAAAATGGTAGAATAGCAGAACGTGGCACCCATGACGAACTGATTGCCAAGGAAGGCAGGTACTACAACCTATTCACTTATCAGGCGAGGATATAAAAAAGACCAAAATATGATGCTACGGCTGGTTGCACTATGTAAATTAATATTTCTGGCAGCCATTATAGGCCATGCCCAGGAACCTCTGGCGCAAAACTTTACCTATGTACAGGGCGCAGTAGTCCGGGGCGATAGTACCCAGAAAAACATTTCCCTTGTCTTTACCGGAGATCAATTTGCAGATGGTGGGCATTACCTCCAAAAACTTCTGAAAAAGGAAAAAATTCCTGCCTCCTTCTTTTTCACCGGGAATTTTTATCGGAATCCTGAATTTCATCGACTTATAAAAAAATTGGTACGCGACGGACATTATTTAGGGGCGCATTCTAACGAACATCTATTATATTGCGACTGGACCAAAAGGGATAGTCTGTTGGTGACCCAAGAGAAATTCGGTAGCGACCTCCTTGGAAATTACCAGGAGATGAAGAAATTTGGGATAGAGCGAAAAGACGCACCCTATTTTCTCCCGCCCTATGAATGGTATAATGATACCATTGCCCAATGGACACAAGAATTAGGGTTCACCCTCATCAATATGACCCACGGCACCCTAACCCATGCCGATTACACCACCCCCGATTCCCAAAACTATCGATCCAGCAACACCATCTATGAAAGTATTACCGAGTATGAAGAAAAAAACGCGCACGGCCTCAATGGTTTTTTATTGTTGGCCCACATTGGAACCGACCCTAAAAGGACCGATAAGTTCTACCATTATCTCCCTTCCCTCATCTATTATTTACAAAATAAGGGCTACCAATTTACGACCGTTGCACAGCTCCTAAACACAGACTAAGAACATCTATCCGGGCATCTGCATTTTTCTATCGGCAGGACACCCCTAATATCTTTGGCGCCTTTAAAAAACCTATTCCTTACTTCCTTTATCCAAAACCAAGGTCAAATTAAAGGGAAACGTTTTACTATGAGCCACATATACTTTATATTTAGGTCTTATAGCTTTAAAATACCAACCATGAAAACCACCATTATTTGCTTCCTAAGCCTTGTTTTAGGGCATTTCTCCATGGCACAAGACCGCCCAAGTGGACCGTTTATTCGCATCAATCAAGTTGGATATATAGAGGACGAGCATAAAACCGCTATTGTGTTTTCCCACAACAAGGTAAACGAAACCTTCCAATTGATCAATGCCGATTCAAACAAAGCCATAGCTACCCTTAAACCTAAAAAATCCGACAGGAAGGGCTGGGGCACTTTTGAGCATTTTTATGAGCTCAATTTTTCCGACCATAAAACCGCAGGCAGGTATTATATACAAGGGAAAAAATCCAAAAGCAAGTCGACCCCCTTTACCATTGGGAACGATGCCTATCACCAAAAACCAGATATATTGTTGGAGTTTATGAGGCAGCAACGCTGTGGTTATAATCCTTATTTGGATATGGTATGCCACCAACGCGATGGCCGTTCTGCCTATGGCCCTATGCCCGAGGGCACCTATGTGGATGCCTCCGGAGGATGGCACGATGCTGGTGACCAACTAAAATACCTTATCACCGGTAGTTATGCCACCGCCCATATGCTAATGGCCTATGAGCTGTATCCAGCAACCTTTGATGACCTTACAAACCATTTAGGGCAACCCATACCCAATGGCATCCCCGATATTTTGGATGAGGCCAAATGGGGCTTGGATTGGATTTTGAAACTACACCCAGGTCCAGACCAATTGATCCATCAGGTTGCAGATGATCGTGACCATATAGGATGGAAAATGCCCGATGAAGACCCTTCCGATTACGGGTGGGGACCCAACAGCTATCGGGTGGCCTATTTTGCCACTGGCAAGCCACAAGGCCTTAAAAAGTATCAAAGTGAAGCTACGGGAGTTTCTAATTTGGCAGGAAGGTCTGCTGCAGCAATGGCATTGGCAGCTAGAATATGGAAAGAAGAATTAAAAGACTCGGTTTTTGCAGCCAAATGCCTCCGTGCTGCCAAGAGTTTGTACAGATTAGGCCGGGAAAAAGAAGGCTTTCAACAGGGGAATTCCTTTGGTGCCCCCTATCGCTATTCCGAAAAAACCTGGGCAGACGATATGGAATGGGGCGCTGCAGAACTCTATAAGAGTACAGGAAAAAAGGAATACTTAAAAGAAGCCAAGGAATATGCGGTTAAGGCCAATACGGTTTCTTGGACTGCTATGGATTCCGTAGCCCATTATGAATACTACCCCTTTATCAACCTCGGCCATTATGCGCTCTACGATGTAGTAGACGACGGTTTTAAGGAGACCTTGGCAGGATATTATAAAACAGGATTGGAAGACAATATAAAGCGCGCTACCAAAAACCCCTACAATATTGGCGTCCCCTTTATCTGGTGTTCCAATAACTTATTAACAAGCCTAATTACACAGGGGATTCTTTACGAAAAAATGACGGGCGACAAGTCCTATAATCAATTTTTAGTGGAACAACGGGACTGGCTTTTTGGGAGGAATCCATGGGGCACTTCTATGTTTACCAAACTTCCCGATCATGGGGAATATCCCTTGGATGTACACACCAGTATATGGGCCCTTACCCAGCAAGAGGTTCCTGGCGGACTGGTAGATGGCCCCGTATACACCTCCATCTTTAACTCTTTAAAAGGGCTTCATTTATCCAACCCCGATGTATTTGAAGCTTTTCAAAACGAATTTGTAACCTATCACGATGACATAGGGGATTATTCTACCAACGAACCCACCATGGATGGAACCGCAGGATCTATCATTATGATGGCCCATTGGGCCAGTAGGAAGAATCCCTAAAAGTTTTATGCGAATAGACCAGCCAATAAGCTGGACTTAGAGACCATATTTTATCACGGAGCGGCTACCCAACCCTCCGTGATAAATAAGTTTGGAGAATAGAGTCCTTTTTAGCTTTCTGGCGCCAGGGTTACCTCTAAGCCTTCCATCTCTTCGGTCATCTGGATTTGGCAGCCTAGGCGACTATTGTCTTGCACGTGAAACGCCTCAGCAAGCATGGCGTCCTCGTCATCGGACATTTCGGGAAGCGTATGATCCGATTCTACATAACACTGACAGGAAGCACACATAGCCATTCCTCCACAAACCCCGATGGTACCTTCTGGAGCCAGTTCGTAAGAACGCACTACCTCCATAAGGTTCATGTTCATATCGGTTGGTGCATCTACCTCGTGCACTACTCCCTCCCGGTCTTTAATCTTAATTTTAATATCACTCATTATGTTCGGTAAAATTTATTCTTGATATACCTACCCAGGTCCCAGTGATCCCATCCTTAGGCTTTGGGCTTATGATTTTGGCCCTAAATCGGGCGAATATTCCTTTAAAATATCTGTTTATAGTTGCGTTTCCCCGGGCTACAGACCACCCTCTTTTCTGGGCAAAAATAGGTGAATTCCATTTTACTAGGAAGATAAAGGGGTAGTGTGCACCGCTGTAACTAAAAATTGCTAAATATTTTGTTTTATTCTATGGCCTTCACCACTGCTTTAGGTGCTTCCCGTTTGGTTCCATCGAAACCGGAAACTCCACCAACGGTAGTATATTTCATGACGTATTTTTTATCTGGAAATATACGCTGGTAGGCACTTTGACACATTAGGGTAGCCTCGTGAAATCCGCATAGAATCAATTTTAATTTACCAGGGTAGGTATTTACATCCCCAATAGCGTAGATTCCGGGAATATTAGTCTGATAGTCAAAGGTATCTACTTTTATAGCGTTTTTTTCTATCTCCAATCCCCAGTTTGCAATGGGTCCCAGTTTTGGGGATAGCCCAAACAAGGGGATAAACTCGTCCACTTCCTGAACAATTTCTTCCTCGGCATCTCCAGATTTCTGAATTACTACGGCCTCTAATTTTCCATCGCCTTTTAGGTCTACAACTTCTGCTGGAGTAATAAGGTTAATCCTTCCTAGGTTTTTAAGGGACTGCACTTTCTCTACGGAATCTAACGCACCCCTAAATTGATTCCTCCTATGGACCAAGGTAACCTCCGAGGCAACATCAGCTAGGAAAATACTCCAATCCAGTGCAGAATCGCCCCCTCCTGCAATAAGCACCTTTTTATCGCGATAGATTTCCGGGTCTTTTATAAAGTAGGATACGCCTTTATCTTCGTAGTTACCAATATTGTTAATTAAAGGCTTTCTAGGTTCAAAGCTACCTAAGCCACCCGCAATAGCTACAATGGGAGCATGGTGTTTGGTCCCTTTATTGGTGGTAACTACAAACGTTCCATCGTCTAATTTCTCAATCGTATTGGCACGCTCCCCTAGGGTAAAAGTAGGTTGAAACGGCCTAATTTGTTCCATCAGGTTATCTACCAAATCCCCCGCCAATATTTCGGGAAAGCCCGGAATATCATAGATGGGTTTTTTAGGATAAATTTCTGAACACTGTCCGCCTGGCTGCGGTAGGGCATCTATAAGGTGGCACTTTAGCTGCAAAAGTCCTGCTTCAAAAACAGCAAATAGACCTGTAGGACCAGCACCAATTATTAGAATATCTGTTTTAATCATGAAAAATAAACTTAAAGTGGTCGCCATACCGTATAAGGATAAGGAGACGACCTCTGTTTATGATACTAGTACGGTAATCACTCCACATTGATTACCTCTAATATCTGCGGCGCATGCTTTTTAATGGTCATTTCCACACCGGTTTTCAGGGTCATCTGGTTAATAGTACAACCCGCACATGCTCCTTCCAATCTAACTTTAACTGAAGTATTGTTCTCAATGGAGACTAGGGAAATATCCCCTCCATCGCTTTGCAAAAAAGGACGAATTTCATCCAAGGCCTTCTCTACATTATTTTTGATTTCGATAGACGTCATAGTTATTTCTTTTTAACGGCCGAACAACCTGCCATGGTAGTTATTTTTATAGCTTCGGTAGGTGGTAGATCCTTATTCCTATCTACTACTTCCCTTACTACATTTTTGGTGAGTTCCTCAAAAACGCTTTCCACAACAGTAGCTGTTTGCAATGCCGCCGGTCTGCCAATATCTCCTGCTTCCCTTACGCTCTGCACCAACGGAATTTCTCCCAAAAAGGGAACTTTCAGGTCTTCTGCCAAAAACTTGGCCCCTTCTTTTCCAAAAATATAATACTTATTATCTGGCAGTTCCGCAGGAGTAAAATAGGCCATATTTTCTATAATTCCCAATACGGGAACGTTAATGGACGCTTGCTGGAACATGGCCACCCCTTTCCTGGCATCTGCCAAGGCCACCTCCTGTGGGGTACTTACTACAACGGCACCTGTAATAGGCAGGGCTTGCATAATACTCAAATGAATATCTCCAGTCCCCGGTGGAAGGTCTAACAACAAAAAGTCCAATTCTCCCCAATGGGCATCAAATATCATTTGATTGAGTGCTTTGGCTGCCATAGGCCCTCTCCAAATTACTGCCTGACTAGGTTCTGTGAAAAATCCGATGGATAAAATTTTGACCCCATAACTCTCTATGGGCTTCATTTTAGATTTCCCATCTACATTTACGGCCAAGGGCTTTTCCATAACCACATCGAACATGGTAGGCATGGAAGGCCCGTATATATCCGCATCCAACAAACCTACCTTAAAGCCCATTTTGGCCAAGGATACCGCCAAATTTGCCGTAATGGTAGACTTACCTACTCCCCCTTTTCCAGAGGCTACAGCAATGATATTCTTGATCCCGGGAATGGCCTTCCCTTTTATTTCATTCACCTTTGGTTTGGCCGGAGCGTCTACTTTTACATTAACGGTTATCTTGGCCTTTTCGTAAACTTCTGAATGGATGATTTTTAAAATCTCCACCTCCGTTTTCTTTCTGGCTTGTAAGCTGGGATTGGCAATAGTGATATCTACAACCACCTCATCCCCAAAAACCATTATGTTTTTTAATGCTCCGCTTTCCACCATATTTTGGCCTTCTCCCGGAACAGTGATTTTCTCCAGTGCCTTTCTTATGTCCTTCTTATCCAATTTCATCCTGATACAATCTTTTCAGCTTTTATTAAAACTGATTCTAAATTACAAAGATAAGGCTTAGGACCGAGAATAAGAAGCTAGGAACTGAAAAGTAACACCTAGGCTAAGCCACGGTTTTAACCTATAATTCTCCGGTAGATTTGCTACAACGCCCCTATTTTAATTCCTTCGCAGGATCCCAAAAGAATTTTTCGAAATCTACAATCTGATCTTCCATAATTTCCAAGCCTTCATTTTCCAATAACTGCTGCATAAGATTGGTCCCCTCAAAATGATGTTTCCCCGTTAACAGTCCCTTGCGGTTTACCACCCGGTGCGCAGGAATATCTTCCATGGAATGCGCATTGTTCATGGCCCAGCCCACCATTCTTGCGCTCCTTGCGGCACCCAAATACTTAGCAATGGCTCCATAGGAAGTAACCCGCCCATAGGGAATCTCCCGAGCTACGGCATATACTTTTTGAAAAAAATTGTCTTTATCGGACATCATCAGGTATATAAAATACGGATCAGGGTAATCACCAGTAAAAGTGCCATTAAGACGCTAAGAATGTAGTTGGAGTTTTTGGAGAAGCGGTTAGACTTGGTCTCTAATTTATTAAAATATACGGTGTACAAGTACAGGACGGTAAAGGTTCCAAACCCCGCTGCCAAAATAAAAGTAGCAATATCCTTAAATTGAAACTTAATCCACCCAGAGGCATTCCACATAGCGTTAAGGCCACTGTAATAAGGAATGGTCAGCAGGTTTACCGCTGCTAACAACACCCCTTTAAAAAAGCTATTCTTCTTACTTACCTTAACCCGCTCTAGAGGATCTTGTTCTTCATTTTTCTTGGCCTTAACAAAGAAGTAAATGGCAAAAAATGCAAATACCATCAGGGCAATTTTTAAGAGCCAATCGATTATTTCCGGATTATTGAATAAGAATTTGGAAATCAGCACGGAAATATAGGCCTGGACCATGATCATACAGGAAACACCCAGACTAAAAATCACCCCATTGGCCTTCCCTTTTTCCACGCTAATTTTTGCGGCGTTCATATTTAAAAGGCCCGGAGGAACCGTAGCCATAAAGGCGGCAGAAAAGGTAGCAAAGAAAAGGACTATAATATGGGTCATGGATTAATGCACTCTAAAACGGATAAAAGTAATAGGTTTTCCCTTTTCAAGATACTGTTTTTCATAAAACGTCTGAATTTCTAGCACTTCTTTAGGACTCCCAGCATTTTTGTACACGTCATGATTGGCATACATAACCTCCAAACCACTCCCGTGCAGGAGACCTAAGGTATATCCATGCATAAATTCACTATCGGTCTTCAGATTAACCGTACCGTCCTCTTTTAGGATTTTTCTATATTTTTCAAGAAAATGGGAGTTGGTTAACCTATGCTTAGTCCGCTTGTACTTTATTTGGGGATCTGGGAAGGTAATCCAAATTTCGGATACCTCACCTTGAGCAAAAAGCAGATCAATCAGCTCTATTTGCGTACGCAGAAAGGCGGCATTATCAATTCCCTCTTCAATGGCAGTCTTGGCTCCTCGCCAGAAGCGGGCTCCCTTTATATCTATCCCTATAAAATTCTTCTCCGCATTTTGTTGTGCCATTGCAACGGTATACTCCCCCTTGCCACAACCTAGCTCTAATACAATAGGATTGTCGTTCCCAAAAAACTGATTCCACTTTCCCTTATTTGGGAATAAGCCGCCTACAATTTCCTCCCTAGTAGGCTGTAGTACGTTTTTAAAGGTTTCGTTCTCCTTAAATCTCTTTAGTTTATTCTTGCTTCCCACAGACTGTAACTGATAATTAATTTGGCAAAGCTACGGAAATCCAACTTCTTCGCCATCAATCTGTTATTTAGATCTACAAAATGCTCCTAATTAAAGTTTCCTTTAGGCCATTATGCAGCAGTCTCGGGAGATTTCTTTATGGATTTCTCCAGGGTAAAGGAAAACTCCGATCCTACGTCGCGAACACTTTCCACATAAATCTTTTCATCATGCGCCTCAATAATATGCTTCACTATTGCTAGGCCCAGCCCAGAACCGCCTACAGCACGGCTACCACTTTTATCCACCCTATAAAACCGTTCGAATATTCGCCCAAAGTGCTGTTTGGAAATTCCCTCCCCATTGTCCGTCACTCTAACAATGACCTTATTTTTAATCAAATTTTCCACACTTACCTCCGTGGTACCGTTTGCTTGGCCGTATTTTATGGAGTTCACCAACAAATTGGAAATTACCTGCTGTATTTTATCCCGGTCTGCCCGCACATAGATTGGCTCCTTATACTCCATATCGAAGGTTAGGATAATGTCTTTTTTGGCCGCTTTCATTTCCAAAAGGTCAAAAACATTTCGCACCAGCTCCAAGATATCGAAATCCTCATAATTCATCTTTAATCCTTCCATCTCCAATTTGGTGATGAGGTCTAGATCTTGCACAATATAATTGAGGCGTTCTACGCCCTTACTGGCGCGTTGCAAGTACTTTTTACGGAGTTGCTTATCTTCCATGGCCCCGTCCAAAAGGGTTAAGATATAGCCCTGCACCGTAAAGAGCGGCGTCTTTAATTCGTGGGAAACATTCCCCAAAAACTCCTTTCTGTATTCTTCCCTAATTTTTAGGGTATCTATTTCTACCTTCTTGTCTTTGGCAAATTTCTCGATCTCCTCGGTTAGGGTCTGCATGTCTGTAGTAACGGTCCTTGCTGCCAAGGAGGTAGATTGCAAAAGGGTAACATCTTTATAAATCCGCTCTATCCTCCTATATATAAATCGCTGTACCCGCACCTGAAGGATACTTACGGCAATTATACTTGCCGCTACGGCAAACCCAACAATCTGCCACCAAATCACATTTCCGGAAAGCCATTGCATTAACCAAAACAACAAACTGAGAATGGCCGCAATTAACAATCCCGAACGCAGCGCAAATCGGTACGATTTTTTTATCCGCGTACCCATTACAATACAAATTTATAGCCCACTCCCTTAACCGTCTTAAAGTGATCTTCCCCTAGCTTCTCTCGTAGTTTACGTATATGGACATCAATGGTTCTACCTCCTACGACCACTTCGTTCCCCCATACCCGATCTAAAATTTCTTCCCTCTTAAAAACCTTATTGGGCTTAGAGGTTAGCAAGGACAGCAATTCAAACTCCTTTCTGGGAAGAATAAGCTCCTCTCCAAGGTTTTCAATTTTATACTCTTCCCTATTTATGGTAATATCACCTACCTTAACTATATCGACTTCCTCACCTTCCATCTCCTTTAGTCTTCTAAGCAATGCCTTTACCTTGCTCACCAAAACCTTAGGACGTATGGGCTTCGTAATATAGTCGTCCGCACCAGCATCAAATCCGGCCATTTGGGAATAGTCTTCTCCCCTTGCGGTAAGAAAGGTAATGATGGTATTTTCTAGGCCCGCAGTATTGCGGATAATTTCACAGGCCTCGATTCCATCCATTTCGGGCATCATCACATCCAAAATAATTAAATGCGGCTTTTTTTTCTTGGCAGTGGCTACAGCCTCTACCCCATTTTTTGCGGTATAGACATCATACCCCACCCCAGTAAGATTATAACTTATGATCTCCAAAATATCGGGCTCATCATCTACCAAAAGTATTCTAATATCCTTCTTTTTCATTTGTTTAATTTACTTTTCCCTTCGGCCTCACCGTGCTGATTTTGTTTGTTTTTCTAGGTATAAACTCAGCGGCTACGCCTCAAAAAACTATGGAAAAACCCTTCTTTTTTTTCTGTTTCTCGCAATTAAAAGTAAAGATAATACTATTCCTCCAACCCATTAACGATGAATTAAGATAGTAACAATATGGTAACCTTAAGCCAACAAACAGGTAATATCAGGATAATCCACCTTTTACAAACGGGTAATTTATTTGCGGTGTTCTAAAAATCGAATAAAACCTAAAAACAAATGAAAATTAGAAATTTAATTCAACGCAAATCCCTGGCTTTTTACACCTTAGCCTTAGCCAGTATTCTAATCCTTTCTTGCACCACCGACGACCAACCACCTATTGCCGATGCAATTGCCACTTGTAATGATGGCATACGCAACCAAGGAGAGCAGGGAGTAGACTGCGGTGGCCCCAATTGCCAACCTTGTCCTGATGAGATTGCCACCTGTAACGATGGCATTCAGAACGGAGATGAGACCGGTGTGGATATTGGGGGGTCTTGCGCCGAAATAATCACCATATCTGGTGAAATCACTACAGACACCACATGGACGGCCAACAACATTTACCTTTTGGCCGGTAAGGTAGTGGTAGGTGATGGGATAACCCTAACCATTGAGCCAGGGACCATCATAAAAGGAAAGCCAGGTAGCGGCTCCTTAGCCTCTGCCTTAATTGTACAAAGAGGCGCCAAGCTTATGGCCAAGGGGACCGCAGACAAACCAATTATATTCACTGCCGAGGCCGATAATATTGGTGTTGGACAAAAAAGCGGGACCAACTTGGATGAAACCCAAAGAGGTCTTTGGGGCGGAGTCATTGTACTTGGAAGGGCATCTGGCTCTTTTAAAGGCGATGTATCCGAGGTACAGATAGAGGGCATCCCTGCCGATGACACCTATGGACTCTATGGCCCAGGCGATTCGTTAAATGACGATGACAACTCCGGGGTATTACAATATATCTCCATCCGCCACGGGGGAGCCTTAATTGGTGAAGGGAATGAAATAAATGGTCTCACCCTAGGCTCCGTAGGAAGGGGCACCCTTATAGACCATATAGAAGTGGTGGCCAATGTAGATGACGGGATCGAGTTTTTTGGGGGTACGGTAGACGCTACCAATCTTTTGGTATGGGCGCAGGGCGATGACGCTATAGATATTGATCAAGCTTACTCCGGAACTGTAGACAATGTAGTGGTTATTCAGGGAGAGAATTCCGATCACGCTTTTGAAATTGACGGCCCTGAAGGATCCTTGGAAGGTTCGTTTACCTTAAAAAATGCCACTATTGTTGGAAGCCCCTCCGCTTCGGATGGGGAGTATGCGGATTACCGAAGTAATGCCATGGGAACCACTTCCAATATTTATGCTTACGGATTTCCTGAAGGTAAGGATGTGGAGCTAGACGCCAACGATGTGGCCAAAAACTTTTTGGACGGCAAGCTAGTTTTTGAAGCTTGGCAAGTTGTTGGCTTTGACCACAGCATATTTTCCGAAAAAGTTAAAAAGGACGAATCTGGAAACGATCTAGAAACCACCATCATAAAGGACCCCTCCTTTACGGATAGAGCAGCTACTTGGACTAGCAAGGTAGAGAAAGGATCACAAACGGTAGGGGCGGACACCTCTGTTTTTGGGTGGACCTTCTACGCTATTAGCCTAGGCGCCGCCGCTTTCTAAGACCCCATTCTATAACAATTTTACCAATAACCCGCCATTTTCAACAGGCAGGTTATTGGACTTTTAAAATAAAACTCACAGTTCACATGAAACATCCATTTAAACTCACTCTTTTTACATTTTTCCTACTACAACTCCTATATCCCCAAAGTGGGGAGGTAATGGGTACCTTGATAGATGGTGATTTCCAAGACCCCGTTCCCTTTGCCAACATCATTGTAAAGGGTACTACGGTAGGTACCACCTCCGATTATGACGGGAATTATAAGCTAGCACTAGAGGAAGGCACCTACTCCATAGTATTTTCCTATCTAGGCTATGAAACAGTGGAAGTCTCAGACGTGGTGGTAAACAGTAAGGAACCTACCCAGCTAAACATTACCATGGAATCTTCGGCAGAAGGCCTGGAGGAAGTGATAATATCGGTTAGCATTAAACAAAATACAGAAAGGTCTGTCTTGGGCATCCAAAAAAGGGCAGTGAACCTACTGGACGGAATTTCTTCCGAAACCTTTAAGAAAATGGGAGCTGGCGACGTTGCCAGCGCCATTAAGACGGTTCCCGGAGTATCCGTACAAGGCGGGAAATATGTCTATGTCCGAGGTTTGGGGGACCGATATACTAAATCCATCCTGAACGGAATGGATATTCCAGGCTTGGATCCTGACAGAAATACCATTCAGCTAGATATTTTCCCTACCAATATTATAGACAACCTCTTGGTTCATAAATCGGCCTCCGCCGACTTACCAGCAGATTTTACAGGCGGAATTGTAGATATAGTAACCAAGGACTTCCCCAACAGCAAAGAACATAGCTTTTCCATTGGCGGGAGCTATAACCCGGACATGCATTTTAATAATGACTACCTCAATTACAAGGGTAGCCCTACGGATTTTCTGGGATTTGACAATGGCAGCAGAAGCCTTCCCATCAATGCCCAGCAATACATCCCCAACACCTATGAATACAGCCCCTTGTTAACTGCCATCACCAAAAAATTTAATCCGACACTTTCTGCCATGCGAGAAAAAAGCGGGATGGATTACAGTATGGGCTTTACCACGGGCAACCAATACCATCTTGGAGAGAGTGATAACAGAATAGGCTTTTTTGGCTCAGTTTCTTATAAAAGTAAAACCACCTACTACGAGGGGGCCGAAAATAACTTTTACAGAAGAAATCCGGATCCTTCTATCTTTCAATTAGAAACAGATCGCACCCAAAAAGGGGATTTAGGAAAACACAATGTACTACTTAGCGGTCTTTTGGGCACTTCCTTTAAAACGGAACGCTCCAAGTACAAGCTAAATATGCTCCACATACAAAACGGGGAGTCCTCAGCAGGATACTTCCAACAAAGCTTAAATTTTAGTGACTTCGTAAACTTCTCCAAGGATAACTTGGAATACACCCAGCGGGCCATATCCAACCTACAACTCTCGGGTACACACAATAGCGAGGACGCCACTTGGACTACGGAATGGGCACTGAGCCCTACCCTTTCTAAAATTCAGGACAAGGATATAAGAACCACCTCTTTTAGGGTAGAAGATGGCGTGTATAGCATCCCACAAAACAACCAGCCCAAGCGAATCTGGAGGGACTTGGAAGAGGTGAATACCGTAGCTAAATTGGATTTCACCAAAAAATATATGTTTTTAAATAAGGACGCCAAGTTAAAATTTGGAGCCTATGGCGCTTACAAGAACCGGGATTTCGGTATTCTAAACTTCGAATTGGAGAACAATGGGCAAACCACCCACTTCAATGGTATTGCCGATAATATTTTGCTGGAGGAAAACCTATGGACCGTAGACAATAATAAAGGTACTTACATAGACCCGGACATCTCCATTTCCGAACCCGCAAATACCTACCGCGCCAAGCAGCAGAATATGGCCGCTTATGTCTCTAACGAGTTTAAGATTGGCAACCAATTACGCACCATCCTGGGGATTAGGGTAGAAAATTTCACCACCAGGTACACCGGGGAAGACAACAGGGATCCCAACGACCCTAGAAAGGTAATCTACAACAATGAGAAGATTATAGACAAATTGGACGTTTTCCCAACCGCCAACCTCATCTATGCCCTTAACGAAGCCATCAATTTACGGGGATCTTATGCCCTTTCTACGGCAAGACCCTCTTTTAAAGAGGCTTCCATCGCCAAGATCTACGACCCCTTATCCAACAACACCTTTATAGGCAACATTGACCTGAATCCCACCTATATAGATAATTACGATTTTAGAATTGAATGGTTTGGGGAAAGTGCTGAGATGATGGCATTGAGTAGCTTTTACAAGAAGTTTACAGACCCCATAGAACTAACCTATTTTGAATCGTCTTCCGATAACTTTACTCCCAAAAACCTAGGGGATGCAGAGGTGATAGGCTTAGAATTTGAAGTGCGTAAAAATTTAGGATTTATAACCCCCACCCTTTCAAATTTCAGTTTTAACCTAAACACCTCCATTATCAAGTCGGCCCAAACTTTTGGAGAAAGCGAACGCAATTTACGGGAACTAGGCCTAAGGGAAGGGGAGCGTCTTGGCAAAACCCGTGAGCTGCAAGGACAATCGCCCTTTTTAATTAACGCTGGCTTACATTATAAAGGAGTGGAAAACGGAATAGAAACGGGGCTGAACTACAATGTTCAAGGCAAGACGCTTCAGGTGGTAGGCAACGGTTTTGTTCCAGATGTATACACCATGCCGTTTCATCTCTTAAATTTTAATTTCTCCAAAAAATTTGGGAACAATGGAGAACAGCGCATAAGCTTAAAGGTAGAAAATCTCTTGGATGAGGAATTAATCAGCGAATATGAGTCCTATAAGGCCCAAAACAAAACCTTTTCCAAAAGGAATCCGGGTAGGACGTTCTCCTTGGGGTATAGCATTACATTCTAAATCTAGTAGAACCCAAACCATTGGGGGTATATTGCCGCTAATGTCTCTGCAAAAGTCCTAGGAATAGTTAGAGACCAAGGTAAACCCCTCTTCCATTGACCATACCTTAAATTTAGCCCCAAGCATTACGGTTTATTACCAATGCTTGGGGCTTTTATTATCCAAGACTTCAGAATACCAAAAAAATCAAAACCGCATTAGACGCCTTGTATTGCAAGGAGCAGTCACCTTTATACGCCTCCCAAAACCACAGTAAACAAGAGGGTTATGAGTCATAAAAAGGCTTTAAGGACTAACGTCTTTAGATCTATAACCCTTTGCATTTCATCGATTTTAACGATATCAACAAGCTAGGTGACAACGTTCTGTCTTGAAATTTATTACATTTGTGGTATACACTTTGCTAACAAGTATATATGAAGCAACTTTACTTAATTGTAACATTCTTATTCCTATCCTTTTCCTATGGGCAAGATCCCAAAGGAAACAATGTGGATATAGAAGGCTTCAAAATATACCCCAACCCTGTAACGCAAGGCAGGGTAACCATCAGCACCACCTTAAACGCCCCTAAAAAAATAATGATTTTTGATATTTTTGGTTCTCTGGTCCTAGAAACCACGCTTTTGGGAAAAGAACTAAAATTAGATAATCTGGATTCGGGTGTTTATATGTTAAGGGTAAACGAAAAAAATAAAATTGCCACCCGAAAATTAATTATAAAATAGGTTTAAAGGCTCCCACCTCCCCATAACACCCTCTTTTTTAATCGATAACCCACCAAAATCGATCTGAAAATCACGCTTCATATACAAAATACGTCCGTTTACAACAATCTATCCCTGTGCGCTTGTGATTACCCCTATATTTAAGCTATTGATTCCAAAATCAATGGAAAGCATGAAATTAATCTACACCTTACTACTCAGCATATGCACCATTAGCCTGTCTGCTCAAGAATTAACAGGCCCCGCAAACCTTAGGGAGGAGGCTACCCCAAGCTTTAAGCTATACCCCAACCCCACTTATGATGGGACGGTATATATCTCCACCAAAAACAACCACAGCACCAAGGACATTGTTATCTACGATGTATTTGGCGCCTTGGTACTTCAAGACAAAATTACCTCTAACCGATTAAATGTTTCCAAACTATCCCCAGGAGTCTATGCGCTACAAGTATCGGAAAACAAAAAGGTACGCTCCAGAAAATTAGTAATCAAATAACCTACATCAGCTCTTAATGGCCAATACTTGGCACGGGATTATAAAAACAAGGAACAATCTCTAAAAGCAGGGAAATAAATTGCCCAACTTCTTTACTCCATGTTGTTGTTCTATGCTTATAATAAACATAATTTTGGTTCCCGGCCACTGCTTATATTACTATTTTTGTAACCGTGAATAGCAATAACACCCATACAGATATTTTTAGCATCGGCAATGAGGAGGAGTTTAACGCCTTGGCGTTGCAAACCTTTAGCTCCCAATACCACCACAACAAGGTATACCGAGAATTTTGCCAACATTTAGGAAGGGATGAAGCTAAGGTTACCCGTGTAGAGGACATTCCCTTTCTCCCCATATCTTTCTTTAAATCCCACCAAGTGACTTGTGGCGCCTTTGATCCCGAAATTATTTTCACCAGCAGTGGTACTACGGGAAGCGAAGTAAGCAAGCACCATGTACGCGACCTAGCAGTTTATGAGCAAAGCTATCTATCTGCCTTTGAAGCCTTTTATGGTCCCATTAGCGATTATTGCATCTTGGCCCTGCTCCCCTCTTATTTGGAACGGGAAGGATCATCTTTAATTTACATGGCGGATGATCTGATAAGGAGAAGCACCCATCCAGATAGCGGTTTTTATTTGGACGATTTAGGGAAGCTACGTAAAACACTACTCAAGCTAGAAGACACTAACACCAAAACACTACTCATTGGGGTTTCTTTTGCCCTTTTGGATATGGCTGAAGCCTACCGCCTACAACTCAATAATACGATTGTAATGGAGACTGGCGGAATGAAAGGCCGTAAAAAGGAAATCATCCGCGAAGAGCTCCATCAGCTACTAAAGGCCGGATTTGGGGTTCCCCAGATACATTCCGAATATGGCATGACAGAACTATTATCCCAAGCCTATTCGTTTGGAAATGGCCTCTTTAAATCCCCAAAATGGATGAAAGTGTACACCCGGGAAACGGAAGATCCCCTTTCCTTACAAGCAACTGGTAAGACTGGCGGCATTAACATCATAGACCTGGCCAATGTACATTCCTGTGCTTTTATAGCTACCCAAGATTTGGGGAAAGTATATAAGGACGGTAGTTTTGAAATTTTAGGACGCTTTGACCATTCGGACGTCCGGGGCTGTAACCTAATGGTTTTATAATCCCAAAATCTTGGCATCCACAAAAAATATGGAAGCAATTTCTATCTCGTGATCCGATTTCAGCAACTCGTCCGTAACCGTATTCACTCTTAAGGAGTAGCTATCTTTTTTAATATACTCCTTTAGGTCGTCATCTGAAACCTCTAGCTCTAGCACCCCACCTACTGTTGCCGATACTTCATCGTTCCAAGCGATTTTTATTTCGGGAAGATCTTCGGCAGACATATATACGGTAATGGACTCTAAAAAGCTAAAATC
Source organism: Arenibacter lacus (assembly GCF_008711145.1). Taxonomy (NCBI): domain Bacteria; kingdom Pseudomonadati; phylum Bacteroidota; class Flavobacteriia; order Flavobacteriales; family Flavobacteriaceae; genus Arenibacter; species Arenibacter lacus. The sequence continues at coordinate 12,463 of NZ_VVIN01000013.1, read as the reverse complement.
CTCTCCTTCTGGGGAGACTATGCTCAAGGTTAGTTTGCGCAATACAATTTCTTCAATAAGGTCTTTCCTAGTATCATTTACGGCAAATTCGGAAGAGGAGTTGGTTTCAGTTTTGGGCGTAAAGACATCAAAAGGCAAATCCATCCCTGCAGAGGCGGGTATTACCACTCGTTGTTTATAATCCATCTCAAACTTGGTGAGTTCATCTAACTTATCGCACCCTCCTAAACCCAGCATCACTGCCAAAATCAATATATACTTCTTCATAAAATATCTAAACTTTCTATTTAATTAAACGAACGCAAAGATTCATAGAGTATTCTCTAACCTCCAATCCCGCGAATAAAAAAACAACCCTTACAAATAAAAAGCCCCGAGATTAAAGCTTCGGGGCGTACCTAAGATGCTGTTTATTTTACTACTAAGACAAAATAATTTTTCTTGCCTCGTTGCAACAAAACAAACTTATTATTGATAAGGTCTTCTGCAGTAATACTATAATCTTCCTTCACTTTTTCCTTGTTTACGGAAATGGAATTTTGTTTTAATTCCCTTCTAGCTTCTCCATTGGAAGCCAAAAAGTTGGTCTTGGCAGCTAGTGCACCAATCATATCCAAACCATTTTCTACCTCCTCCATAGGCACCTCAGCTTGGGGAACCCCATCGAAAACCTCTAAAAACGTCTTTTCATCCAGTTCTTTCAGATCTTCGGAGGTAGATTTTCCAAATAGGATATTACTGGCCTGCTTTGCCTTGTCTAGATCTTCCTGAGAGTGTACCATCACGGTAATCTCATCGGCCAATCGCTTTTGCAGTACTCTTAAGTGTGGTGCTTCCTTGTGCGAATTCACCAACTCATCTACTTCTTCCTTATTTAAGAAGGTAAATATCTTAATGTATTTCTCTGCATCCTCGTCGGAGGTGTTTAACCAATATTGGTAGAATTTATAGGGAGATGTTCTTTCGGCATCCAACCAAATATTACCGCCTTCAGATTTTCCAAATTTGGTTCCATCTGCCTTAGTAATTAAAGGACAGGTAAGGGCATATCCCTTACTACCATCAATTCTTCTAATAAGCTCGGTTCCCGTGGTAATATTTCCCCATTGGTCGCTACCTCCCATTTGCAACGTACAATTATGGGTTCTGTACAGATGTAGAAAATCGTATCCTTGCACCAACTGATAGGTAAACTCTGTAAAGGACAATCCTTCACTGGCTTCTGCCGATAATCGTTTTTTAACCGAATCTTTGGCCATCATATAATTTACGGTGATATGCTTACCCACATCACGGATAAATTCCAAAAAGGAAAATTCCTTCATCCAATCGTAATTATTAACCAAGATGGCGCTATTATCCTTTCCGCTATTAAAATCCAAAAAACGGGATAATTGCTCCTTTATCCCTGCTTGGTTACGTGCCAAGGTAGCTTCATCCAATAAATTACGTTCGTTAGATTTACCGGAAGGATCACCGATCATTCCTGTGGCACCACCGATCAAAGCATAGGGCTTATGGCCGGCTAATTGAAAATGCTTCAGCATCATTACGCCTACCAAATGTCCAATATGAAGCGAGTCTGCCGTAGGATCTATCCCTACATAGGCAGATTGCATCCCACTTAACAAATGCTCCTCGGTCCCGGGCATTACATCGTGCAACATCCCCCTCCAAGTTAATTCTTCTATAAAATTTGAAGTCATGCTTTTAGTTTACAATTTTTACAATTCCCGCAAAGATAAAGCAAATAGCTAGCTTTTTTCCTGCAAAATAGGGTTTTAAGTATTTATTAATATCAAGTTCTCAAAAAACTGAAAACTGTATGAACAACGAAAAATGGAAGCCTTAAGGAAATTTTAGATTTATCAATGCAAATGAGTAATTTTGAGCCATGATCTTAGTTACAGGAGGTACAGGTTTGGTAGGAGCACATTTACTCCTACGTTTATTGCAAACGGGCAATCAGGTAAGGGCCATACATAGGGAAACCAGCAATCTAAAACAGGTGAAAAAAGTCTTTGGCTACTATAGCAATGAGGCCGATTACTTGTTCAATAAAATTGATTGGGTACCGGCAGACCTTATGGATCTCCCAGCACTGGACCATGCCTTTAAGGATATTACACATGTGTACCATTGCGCCGCCCTGATTTCTTTTGATCCTGAGGATTACGAGCTTTTAAGAACGGTAAACATTGAGGGTACCAAAAACATCGTAAACTTGTGCATTGCGCACGGGATAAAAAAGTTATGCTATGCAAGTTCCATAGCGACCATTGGAAGAACCTTAGACGGGAAGCCCGCCACGGAGGAAACCGACTGGACCAACCACCGCGCCAATGTATATGCCCTCACTAAGATGGATGCCGAACTGGAGGTATGGAGAGGAACACAGGAGGGGGTACCATCCGTAATCGTAAATCCAGGGGTAATCATTGGCCCAGGGTTTTGGAAATCTGGCAGCGGACTCCTTTTTCAAAATGCCTATAAAGCAAGGAAATTTTACCCACCAGGGGGCACAGCCTTTGTTGCCGTAGAAGATGTGGTTACTTTAATGGTTCAAATGATGGATTCCTCCATCGAAAACGAACGATTTATTGCGATTGCCGAAAACTTAAGTTATAAGGAGATATTAGAGCGACTCACCAAAGCGTTAAACAAACCAAGTCCCACCATTCAACTTAAATTTTGGCAGTTGGAAATTTTGTGGCGATTAGACAAGGTGGCTTCACTACTAACCAGAAGCAGGAGAAGACTCTCCAAAAACTCGGTTCGTTCGTTAAGGAAGGTGCAACAATTCAGCAACAGCAAATCCAAGGAGCAACTAGGACATACCTACCTAGCTTTGGAAGATAGCATCCACTTTTCCTGCAAAAAATTTATGGAAGATCATCCTTAGCGACTTCGGGCTTCGCTTTTTTTAAATCTTTGGATTTTTGGGCAGCTTCCTCGGCAGCAGCCTGCTTTTGGGCATTCATAACTTCCTCTTGATTTTCTAGCTTTTCCTTTACCGCGGTATAAATTGCCTCATAGGTCGCGGGAATTGAAGCGTAGTACGTATCGCTGTCTACCAATTGAAGGCTATCTATGGCATATTTATTATAAATATACTTCATTGGCTCTATCTCGTATTCGTTTAAGACATTCTGATTGATAGCACGCCCCGCGTTCAACAAAGAAATATCGTATAAAACAGCTACCATCTTATCCTGGGGAATAAGATTATCCGGTTTTTTTACAACTTCCTCGTTACAGGAAACCAACATTATGAGAAGAATAAGAGGTAGAATATATTTTACCATAACTATCTATTAAAGGTTAGCCTCATGGCATTTCTTTCGTCCGAGAATCGGCCATTTTCGTATGCCAAATGCCCATTTACAAAGGTATGGCTTATTTTGGACTGGAAAGCATCTCCCTGAAAGGGCGACCAACCGCACTTATAGGCAATATTCTCTTGGGTTACCTTCCACGGACTGTTAAGATCCACTACCACCAAATCTGCAAAATACCCTTCCCTAATAAACCCACGTTTCTCTATCTGAAACAGTTTTGCAGGGTTATGGCACATTTTTTCCACTATTTTTTCCAAGCTTATTTTCCCCGAATGGTAACTCTCCAACATGGCAGGCAGTGCGTGCTGTACCAAAGGCCCTCCAGACGGAGCCGAGGTATACAAATTGTTTTTCTCCTCTAGGGTATGTGGCGCGTGATCAGTAGCAACCACATCTATCCGATCGTCTAGCAGGGCCTCCCATAATTGGTCCCTATCGGCAGCGGTTTTCACTGCAGGATTCCACTTAATATGAGTCCCTTTGGTTTCATAATCCTCTTCGGAAAACCAAAGGTGATGGATACAGACCTCAGCGGTAATTTTCTTTTGCTCCAAGGGAATATCATTCCTAAAAAGGCTTGTTTCCTTTCCTGTAGACACATGAAAAACATGGAGACGCGCTCCTGTTTTTTCTGCTAGGGCAATTGCCTTGGAGGAAGACAGGTAACAGGCTTCCTCACTCCGTATAAGAGGATGGTATTTCATGGGAATGTCATCCCCATAGCGTTCGGTGTAGAGCGCCATATTTCTCCGTATGGTAGCCTCGTCCTCACAATGGGCCGAGATCACCAGCTCGGTATTCCTAAATATTTTTTCAATGATTTCCTCGTTGTCTACCAACATATTTCCCGTAGAGGACCCCAAGAATAGTTTTACCCCAGAACAGGCGTTCTTATCTAATCGCTTTAGCTCCTCCAAATTGTCATTAGTCCCTCCAAACAAAAAAGAATAATTAGCAAATGCCGATTGTTGGGCAATATCAAATTTCTCCTCTAATTTGGCAATGGTAGTGGTCTGCGGATTGGTATTGGGCTGCTCCATAAAGGTAGTAATACCTCCAGCTACCGCGGCCCTACTCTCCGTAGCAATATTCCCTTTATGGGTAAGTCCGGGCTCTCTAAAGTGAACCTGATCGTCTATGATTCCTGGCAAAACATACTTCCCTTCCAAATTAATTTCCTTGGCTCCCGCTTCGGTGATGTGATCATCAATTCTTTGAATGGTCTTTCCGTCTAGTAGAATATCCTTGGTTACGATTTGCCCCTCATTAACCAGGGTAGCATTCTTTAGTATTGTTTTGCCCATATTAAAATTTATTTTTTTGAAACAAGCTTCTTATTTTCATCTGAAGAACCCCAAACACCGCTTCCCCGACTATGGAAGTACTCATCTTAGATTTTCCACGGATACGATCTGTAAAAACTATAGGTACTTCTACAAGCTTATAGTTTAGCAGGTGGGCCCTGAATTTCATCTCTATTTGAAATGCGTATCCTATAAATTTAACGGAATCCAACCTAATGGATTCGAGCACCTCTCTTTTATAACATACGAAGCCCGCTGTGGGGTCGTGTACCCTCATCCCAGTTATCAATTTTACATAAAAAGAGGCTCCATAAGATAAAAGAATTCGGTGCAAAGGCCAATTTACCACATTAATTCCCTTTTTATATCGGGAACCAATGGCCACATCGGCCCCATTTAAACAAGCTTGGTACAAATTTATCAAATCACTGGGAGCATGCGAAAAATCGGCATCCATTTCAAAAATATAGTCATATCCCCTTTCAATGGCCCATTTAAAGCCATGGATATATGCAGTTCCCAGTCCAAATTTCTCTTGCCTAACCTCCAAAAAAAGTCTATCCTCATACTTTCTCTGTAAAGTCCGAACCACCGCTGCGGTCCCATCCGGGGAGTTGTCATCTACCACTAGAATACTAAACTCCTTCTCTAATGCAAAGACCGCCTCAATAATAAGCTCAATGTTCTCAATTTCATTGAAGGTCGGTATAATGACCAAACTATCCGTCATCTGGGTATTTCCTTTTTTAGCAAAAATAGTATTTTATAATCCGTAGGGAAGCATTGCACCTTATTTATGATATTTTTAAATTCAAGGGTCTTTGTATAATTTGTAGTTTTGTTAAGGAAATTGTATCGAATGCTGCAAAAAACACCCAAAATTCTACTGTTTTTCATAGCGTTTACCTTTGTATTGAATTTGATACAGAGCAGTTTAACGGAGCTATTGTTAGATGAGGCCTATTACTGGTATTATGCTCAAAATTTAGCTTGGGGTTATTTTGACCACCCTCCCATGGTGGCCTGGATGATTGCCCTTGGAAGTTCCCTTTGTGAAGGGGAATTGGGGGTTAGACTCCTAAGCTGCGTCTTATATGCCCTGAACCTATTATTTATATGGTGGCTGATAGATCATCCAAAAAAAGATAGGTTTACCCTACATTATTGCGTGCTTGTTTTTGCAGTTACCCTAATGCATGCTTATGGCTTTCTAACCCTCCCAGATACGCCCTTACTATTTTTCACCACCTTATTTCTACTGGCCTATAAGCGATTTATTACCAACAATACCCTTTTAAATACCGTATTTCTAGGTCTTGTAATGGCCGCCATGATGTATAGTAAATACCATGGCTTCTTGGTAATTATATTTGTACTGCTGTCTAACATAAAATTGGTCTTCAACAGAAATTCTTGGTTATCCGTAGTGATCTCCCTTATTTGCTACCTTCCTCATTTTCTGTGGTTGGTGCAAAACGATTTTATTAGCCTTGGCTATCATCTCTCGGACAGACCGAACAGTCCTTACAAATTTGCGGACTTCACCTTGGGCTATATCGTAAACCTAATGGCACTTTTTGGGCTGCTTTTCCCTTGGGTATATTATGCACTCGCAACCACCAAAATTGGGGACCGATTTAACCGCGCCTTGGTGTTTTTAACTTACGGATTTATAGGTTTCTTTTTTATCAGCAGCTTTAGTAGAAAGGTACAAGCGCAATGGATGATTGCTATAAGCATCCCTTTAATCATCATTACTTTCAATTATTTAGCGGAGCACGCCAAGGCAAGGTTTTGGATACTGCGCTTAGGCTTGGCTAATGTGGTCATCTTACTGTTCTTAAGAGTGTGGCTGATTACTGGTTCCGTGCTCCCCATTTCCTTTGAAACCCATTACAACAAGGCTTGGACAAGTTATATCCATGATGCGGTAGGCGATATGCCCGTAGTGTTCGAGAATTCTTATGGAAATGCTGCTGTCTACGCCTTTTATACGGGAGCCACCTCCTATTCCCTTAACAATACCCAATACCGACTAAATCAATACTCCTTGGACAATTCTGAGGAAGCAGTACAAGATAAACGGGTACTGTATGTCTCTAGGTACTTAAATAAAGGTGATCTAGAATTTATCGGTGCCAAGGGGGAAGCATATCGGGGCAAGTACCTAGATAGTTTTGAATCTTTCCGCAAGCTACAGTGCATCATCCCACAAGAAGAACAACCTATAAAGCCTGAGCAGGAAATAAGCCTGAAGGTTTACAATCCATATAGTGAGGATATCGATTTTAATAAACTTAAATTTGGGGTCACCTTTTTAAACAAATACAAACGGGTTATAGAAACCCAATTCGTTAAAGTTATGCCCACAGACCCCCAGGCGTTATATGTACAAAAAAAAGACACCACCACTTTTAGACTAAGCATTCCCAAGCCTAAGACGGATAAAGCTGCTTACCTTAGAATGGGAATATCTGAAAACGGTTTATATTTGGGGTATAACGGCAAAAACATATCGCTAAAATAATGGAAGCCATACTAAGAAACCCACCTCCTGCCGACTGGATAAGTCTTATCCTCTTTTTTAGCATTCTACTGCTGGTTCTTGCAAAGAGTTTATTCTATAGTAGGTTCCTAAACTTCATTATACTACCCTTTAACAATAAGTACATCTTAATGTACAATAAAAAGAATAGGATATTTAATTGGTTCAACATACTCCTCTCCGCTTTTCAGATACTTAATTTATCCCTTTTTCTATTTTTTATCAGAGAAATATTCTTTAATCCCACGGAAGAATCGGCCTTGCAAACCTTTGGTAGCATCCTGCTCACCCTTACCCTTCTTTGGGTAGTGAAACTATACTTTCAACTTGGCAATGGTTTTCTCTTTAATTCCGAAAAGTCGATTTCAGAAATAGTTTACAAAAAGCTTACCTATTTTAATTATAGCGGCATGGTAATGCTTTTAACCAATATTATGCTAAACTTCGTATACCCAGGATCTAGACCGGTGATTGCAACGAGCGCCCTGTTGATTTTACTTATAAATATTGTAGGATGGTACACCACTTTAAAAAATCATCAAAAATTCATTGCCAATAACTTTGTTTATTTTATTTTGTATATTTGCGCTCTAGAAGTAGCTCCGTTAATTTTAATTGGTACTTACTTGTTAGACCGCAGCTTATGAAAGTAAAAACAATATTGGTTTCGCAGCCAGAACCCAAGAAGGAAAACTCCCCTTACTCTAGGCTTATAGATAAGGAAAAAGTAAAGGTAGACTTTAGACCGTTTATACATGTAGAAGGAGTAAATGCTAAAATGGTAAGGCAGCAAAAGATTGATTTAAATAATTTTACTGCGATTATTCTTACCAGCAGAAATGCTGTTGACCATTTTTTTAGGATTGCCGATGAGATGAGGTTTAAGGTGCCGGACTCTATGAAGTATTTCTGTCAGTCCGAGGCTGTTGCCTACTATCTTCAAAAATATGTCGTATACAGGAAGCGTAAAATTTATGTTGGAAAAATGAATTTCCTAGATCTCAGTCCTTTACTTAAGAAGTATAAGGACGAGAAATTTCTTTTACCCTCCTCTGACGTATTAAAACCAATTGTACCGGAAACTTTGGATAGTTTAGGAATAGATTGGACTAGAGGTATTTTTTACAAAACGGTAATCAGCGATCTTTCAGATCTTAGAAATGTATACTATGATGTATTGGTTTTCTTTAGCCCATCTGGTATAGAATCTCTTTTAAAGAACTTCCCGGATTTTGAACAGAACAATACTAGAATTGCCGTGTTTGGCAACTCTACTGTGAAAGCTGCCACCGAAGCAGGTTTAAGGATAGATATTAAAGCACCTACTCCCGAAACCCCGTCCATGACCATGGCGCTTCAAAAGTATATTTCTACAGCAAACAAAAAGCAATCCTAATTTCCCATCACTGGGAATTTTAGAAACAACTACTTAATAAAAATAAAAACCCGAGGGAAACCTCGGGTTTTTTGTATTAGAAAGAGTACCGTTGTGGCCCTCCCCGTCTTATTTCCTCATTGGCATAGGCCTCAAACTTTTTAAAGTTTTCCCTAAAGGCATTGGTCAATTTAAAAGCTGTTTTATAATAGGCCTCATCATTGTTCCAGGTTGCCCGAGGACTAAGGACACTGCTAGGCACTCCTGGACATTCCCTAGGCTGCGCCACTCCAAATACGGAATGGATATGGTACTTGTCATAACTGTACAACCCCAAATCCCCATTTAGTACCGCACGGATCATTGCCCTGGTATATTTTAGCTTCATACGGGTTCCAACTCCATAAGGCCCTCCGGTCCATCCTGTATTTACCAGCCATACATTAACTCCCGCTTCTTTCATTTTAGCGCTAAGCATCTCGGCATATTTTGTAGGATGCAAGGGCATAAAGGGCGCTCCAAAACAAGCTGAAAAATTGGGCACAGGCTCTACCACTCCCGCTTCGGTACCCGCTACTTTGGCAGTATATCCAGAAATGAAATGATAGGCAGCCTGACTCGGGGTCAGTTTAGAAATTGGAGGCAGCACCCCAAAAGCATCGGCCGTTAAGAAAAAAATATTCTTGGGGTTTTTACCAATGGAAGGCACCTGTATATTATCAATATTATAAATAGGATAGCTTACCCTAGTGTTTTGCGTTATGGAAACATCCTCATAATCTACCACCCCATTGGCATCCAGGATAACATTTTCTAAAAGCGCTCCTTTTTTAATGGCCCCAAAGATCTCCGGTTCGTTTTCCTGGCAGAGATTAATGGCCTTTGCATAACATCCACCTTCAAAATTAAACACGGTATTCTCTTTGGTCCAACCATGTTCATCATCCCCAATCAATTTCCTTTCCGGATCAGCAGATAAAGTAGTCTTTCCCGTCCCGGAAAGGCCAAAGAAAATAGCCGTATCCCCATCGTCTCCCACGTTTGCGGAGCAGTGCATAGGAAGGCAGTCTTTGTAGACAGGTAAAATGAAGTTTAGAGCAGAGAAAATCCCCTTCTTTATTTCCCCTGTATAGCCAGTTCCGCCGATAAGGGCAATTTTTCTGGTAAAATTTAAGATCGCAAAATTGTGTTGCCTAGTCCCATCCACCTCACTATTTGCCATAAACCCAGGAGCGTTGATTACCGTCCATTCGGCTTCAAAACCCACCAATTCATCCTTGGTCGGTCTTATAAACATATTATAGGCGAACATATTAGACCAAGGATACTCATTAATCACCCTAATATTCATTCTATAATCATCGTCTGCACAGGCAAAACAATCCCTTACAAAGATTTCTTTGGTGTCTAGGTATGTTATCACCTTGTTGTAAAGCGCATCAAATTTATCGCTTTCAAATGGGATATTCACATTTCCCCACCACACCTTATCTTCGGTAATAGAATCCCTTACGATAAACCTATCCTGGGGAGATCTACCGGTAAACTCGCCCGTATTTACCGCTAGGGCGCCAGTAGAAGAGGTTACCCCCATTCCCTTTTCCACGGTTATCCGATGTAATTCTGATGGAGGCAATTGATAATGGATACTACAGTTTTTTAAACCATACTCTTTTAACGAAATCGATTTCGTAGTTGAAGCCATAATAACTGGGTTTTAATTAGCTATAATAAAGTATAAATTATGTATTAATTATTAGGTATAGATTGCTGTGTTTTTTTCAGAATTCCCACTCCCAAGAGTACCCAACCTACCAAGATCAGTAGGCCCCCAAAAGGGGTAACCAATGCTATCCGCGTAAAATCGAAACCGCTTAGCTCATTGAGTGCCAACAGGTATATGGAGAAAGAAAAGCATATAATCCCTAAAATAATAAAATATGAGATTGTTTTTTTCTGTTTTTCTGAAATAGGTTTTAATCCACTTAAAATCATTAGAAAAAAGGCATGATACATTTGGTATTGAACCCCGGTCTCGAAAGACTCTACCGCCTTGGGCCCCACGATGTTACCCAATCCATGGGCCCCAAAGGCACCAAGCAATACGGCCGTGGCACCGAAAATTACGCCAGCTCCCAAAATTGTTTTGTTCATAACTTGTGCTCTCTTATTTTTTACAAATATAACATTTTGATACCTTAGTATCTGTCTAATCAGAACATAAAACTACACATGTTGCGAAAAATAGTGATCCTTGGCGCTGGAAAATCTACCTCCTACCTACTAGATTATTTAATAGCTAAATCGGAAGAGGAAAAGCTTCACCTTACCATTTGCGATTTAAATCCGGAAGGGTTACCGGACAATGTAAAAAATCATAAGGCCGTCAACACTTTAAAGTTAGACATCTTTGATGCTACGGAAAGGAGCAACACTATTAAAAACTGCGACCTCGTTATCTCCATGTTGCCCGCACGTCTACATATTATTGTGGCTAAAGATTGTTTAACGCATAGAAAACACCTAGTCACCGCCTCGTATGTTAGCGATGAGGTGCAAGCCTTGGACGCACAGGTTAAAGAGCGGGGACTGGTATTTATGAATGAAATAGGGGTAGACCCCGGAATAGATCACATGAGCGCCATGCAGGCTATAGACAAAATAAGGTGCAGGGGCGGCAAAATATTATTATTCGAATCATTTACTGGTGGACTTGTAGCACCTGAGAGCGACAACAACCTGTGGAATTATAAATTTACCTGGAACCCCAGAAACGTTGTTTTAGCTGGGCAAGGGGGTGCCGCAAAATTTTTGCAGGAGGGCACCTATAAATACATTCCCTATCACAAATTATTTAGGCGAACGGAATTTATGGATATAGAGGGATACGGGAAGTTTGAGGCCTACGCCAATAGGGACTCCCTAAAATACAGGGGAACGTACGGCTTAGACGATGTTCTTACCCTATACAGAGGAACCATGAGAAGGGTGGGATTTTCCAAGGCCTGGAACATGTTTGTACAAATGGGCATGACCGATGATAGTTATACCATAAAAAACTCGGAAGGGATGTCTTATAGGGAATTTGTTAACCTATTCCTCTCCTACTCCCCAACCGATAGCGTAGAACTAAAGATGCGACACTATTTAAAAATAGATCAGGACGACATTATGTGGGAGAAGCTCCTAGAGCTCAACTTATTTGATGATGAAAAAAAGATTACCCTAAAAAATGCCACTCCTGCCCAAATCCTTCAACAAATTTTAGAGGAAAGCTGGACCCTAGGAGAGCAAGACAAGGACATGATTGTGATGTACCATAAGTTTGGCTACCTGCTTAACGGAAAGAAAGAGCAAATAGACACCAACATGGTGGTTTTAGGGGAAGACAGAGTACATACCGCCATGGCCAAGACCGTGGGATTACCTGTAGCCATTGCCGCCCTGTTTATCCTGAACAAAAAAATTACCATTCCAGGGGTACAGATACCTATAGCTAAGGAGGTGTACGAGCCAATTTTAAAAGAACTGGAGCATTATGGGATTCAGTTTAAGGAGCAGAAGGTTCCTTATCTTGGCTATAATCCTCATCTATAAAACAGCTTGCACTAGCAAAGTCATTTACAAAATTCAATAGGTTCCTGTTTTAGCTGAACGATACTTTAGCACTGCATGGATGGGTACATCCGTTCTGAAATAAATGCACCCAGATATACACCATCCGGGGTGTTACAAACTGAAAGGATTTTTAATACCTTTATCCTGAATCATGAAGGCTACCAATGAAATCACCTAACGAAAGTGTTAAAATAGACGGAATAGACAAAGAGATTCTAAGATTCCTAATGGAGGATGCTAGGAAGCCCATATTGGAAATAGCCAGGAAGATTGGTATTTCTGG
>NZ_VVIN01000129.1:0-3534 GCF_008711145.1 Arenibacter lacus | reverse complement strand
AAACGACAAGACAGGACCAAGGGCTCCATGCCAAGTATCGGATTGCTAGCCACCTGTATGATTTTATAAGGACAGATTATGAAGCAAACTATACACCCCATAAGGTTGTATAGCACCCGTAAAAAAGTCAAGACGCCCAATTAAAAATTTTCAGAAAATTACGAGCTATACAGTATATCCCCCTATTTATACAAAACCGTTTCCCTAGGTCTTAAATCTTAGTTACTTTTAAATATTAAAACTCCTCCCGTAGCACCAATATTTAGCACTAATAAAATAGCCAAAGGCATTTTCTGTGCTGAAGACAATTAAATTACCACCAATACTTCCCACAACTCCCCTCACAAGTTATACCTGTTGATAATCAACTTCTAAGTGAGATGATCAATAACGAACATGGAGTTAGCCGAAAATCCGATTCTAGAGTAGGCAAACAAAATATATAAGCCATGACAATTTCAATGCAAGGCAACTGGACGGTTGCCGTAAAATCTAAAAGCGCATCTTATCCCCAACGTTTTGTGATTCAAGGTGCCAACAGCGGTAATGGGAGTCACTCTGGAACTAACGACACATCCGTTAGTGTTACCGGAACCCAATGGTCCATAAGCATACAAAACGATCCCGGAACGGGATGGCAGGCTTCAGAAACTCAACTTAAGTTTCCTGTAAAAACTGGAAGTAATTACGTTTTTGACATACACTCCAACGATGCTGGGGGCGATTCGGACTATAACGATTTAATCCTTACATGTTCTACTCCAGTAAACGTAAACGACTTTATAATCTTTGGCAACGTTACCCTGTATGGTGGCCGTTGTATTTTTAACCCTTGCCGAAGGTTTCCATGGGTGATTGAGACACACCCCGCATTAGAAAGGGCACTAAAAAACCCCTTATTATCCGATTATATAAAAACACATTACCCGGAGAGGGTACCCTTAGATCCTGAAGGTCCGGTAACCTTGAGGAAGGAGAACTATTTTAAACCAATGGTATTAGATCTTAGCGGAGAAGCCATGAAGCCCAATACTACCCTTGCTTATCGGCGTACCGAAGGCAAAAAGGACGCTTCTAAAAGTAAGAAAATCTTAGAGGCTAATTTTTCGGAATCAAAATTTGAATTAATTAATTCCTCTGCTAGTATTGAAAATCGCACTACGGCATTATCTAAAGATCGTTTACAATTGATAGAGAGTATTGAAGGGCTCTTTTTCTCATGCACTACCAACCCGGGATCTAACCTTACCCTTTCCTTTGAAGAATATGACCGCACCGCCGCCGAACTTATGGGTGGCACCTATACAGGAACCGGGAATCGAACCCTACTAGGCGACACTATTACCGACATGAATGGAAATTATATATTTAAATTTAGCTTTGATATGACCGTTCCAGGTTTGGAGGATGCCCAAGATATTGCTCCAGGAGAAGATGTGAATACCATCATTTTCCCCGATGTCATCGTCAAAATAGTAGACTTTGCACCCTATCAGGTACTTTATGAAAGTGCTCCATTCTATAACATTCCCAATCTAAGACGAATTAACCTATGTCTCCCAGAATCCATTCTACCGAAAGATTCTCCCACCTGCTTTAATGGCAACCTCATTGGCAGCTTAGGCAATGTATTTATTGGAGGAGACCAGAATAGCACGGGATCGTTCTCACCAACCAATTTAACTAGATATGGAAACTCCAATTATCTAGAGCCTAGCGGTATCATCTCCGTAGAGAGTCCACTAGCTGGTTTTGGGGTGCAATGTGCTGCTTGGAGAGGAACCATTGACATGAAGGGCTGTATGTACGATGCTACTAAAAGTGCTGCCGATAATAAGATTAAATGGTATACCATTCGCATCCGCAGGGCAGGAACTTCTTCCTGGGTTTACGTAACTCAAAACTATAAACACCCTAAATATTCCAACAGGAACCTTCCCAATTACATTGGCGATGATGTAGGTCCATTTTATCCAGACCCAGGGAGCACATTGGACGGCTCCATTCCTGCATACAAAAACATTCAACGTGAAATATTTGTGGATGGCGAAGACTGGGAGTTTTCCAACCTCAGTAGGTATATGCGATTGAATACGCTTTTGCACGACATAATTTCGGGGGAACGCACCCCCGGCAGGTTCTTCCTTCGGGTAGATGGTTATGATACTAATGGAGCACATGTAAGCGGAGCAACGGATTTGATTGCGCTTTTCATACACAATAAGGAACTTAACTTTGCCATGACAACCCCCACTTTTAACGATCCATCAATAATAAATGTGAGCTGTGGTTTGTTCCATCTTACAGATTCCCAACTAAAGACCCCCATTACCTTCACCTTTAAAGCAACCGAAAACTATGAGTATGTGAATGAATATGGAGTTTTGGATAGTCGCGGATTTGTAGACAACTACCACTTAACTATAGGAAGATGTCCAAGTTCTACTATCACTTTAACTTCTAATCTTGGAGGAGACATTACCTTTTCAGGAAGCGACCTCTTATCTTCCGGAGAGAATGCTAGCAACATAAGACATGGATGTCCGGGATATACCGGCACCCAAGATGACTATATGACCTCCAATGCGGTAGGCGTACAGATAGAACCTACCCCGTCTGGACCAGGATGGATACTAACCGCTGATGGAGAGACTTTCTCCGTCTATACTTTTGGCCTAACCGCAAACCAACGGGTGACCAACGGTTATAACAACGGATTATCTGGAACCTATAGGGCTTCGGGGAGAATTATGATGGAATATTTAGCGCCGTGAATATGGTGAGCCCCTCTGGTTTTATTCTTTGCACGCTCGCCGTTTGGCGTATAGGACACCTGCTGTCTCAGGAAGACGGACCATTTGAGCTAGTTATTAAATTTAGAAAACGATTGGGGCAAAGCTTTTTAGGGGCCTTGCTAGACTGTTTTCATTGTGTAACACTATGGATAGCTATACCATTTACTCTGCTATTAGCAGACACATGGCTACATGGAATAATTATTTGGTTGGCACTCTCCGGAGCGGCTTCAATTTTATTTAAACTAACCGAAAAATAGTATAACAATGGGGTGCTGTGGTGAAAAAAGACGGGCTTGGCAGAAGAACATTCGAAAACAGTCAAGCAAAAATAAGCCTCCCGAGGAAATCCAAGGAGGTATTTCGGAAAGACCTCCCCAAGTCTTTGAAAGCCTGGAAAACAACAGCTTAATACTAAAAGGGGCTGTTACGGGCAAAACTTATTTTTTTAAAGGCAAGGGACATCGACTTACAATCGATTTTATGGATGCCTATGGCATGCAGGCCGAACCGTTTATAAAAAAGGTGGCCAAATGAACACCTCCCTTTCTCTTACAGCTTATCCACAATTTTTGCATAAACACAACAATTGGTCATGATCCCATGATCCCTCAGAACTTCCAAAATGTTGTACCTATGTTGTACCCGAACGAAAAAAGCCGACTCTTAAAAGTCGGCTTTCCCTTTGTGCAGGCGGAGAGACTCGAACTCTCACACCTCGCGGCACTAGATCCTAAGT
>NZ_VVIN01000128.1:0-3574 GCF_008711145.1 Arenibacter lacus | reverse complement strand
GATAAGTGGTACCATTGCCGATGGTAGTGCGGATAATAGCCCTTACTCGGTAGAAGTAACAGTGACCGATGATGGAACACCTATAGAATCCACCACCATTTCATTTACATGGAATGTGGAGCCGTTAGTTATCAATATGCCACCGGAAATAACCAATCCAGGAACTCAGGACAATGTAGAAGGGGATGTGGTTTCACTACAGATTAATGCATCAGATCCTGATGGGGACAATGTAACCTATGGGGCAGCTAATCTACCCAACGGACTTTTCATTGATTCTCAAACAGGACTTATAAGTGGTACCATAGCCGACGGTACTGCTGCCAATAGTCCATATTCTGTAGAGGTGACAGTAACCGATGATGGATCTCCAGCAGAATCCACCACCATTTCATTTACTTGGAATGTTTCGGAATTTATTTCGAACCAACCTCCAATGGCAGTTGTTGAAGCTGATAAAATTATGGGTAGGGCACCTTTAACCGTTACATTTACGGGTAGTAACTCTACAGATGACATAGAAATAATAAGTTATTTATGGGACTTCCAGGATGGAGGCAGCAGTGATGAAGCTAATCCAGTTTACGTCTTTGAACAACCCGGGGTGTACAGGGTGAGCCTTACCGTCTCGGATGGCTCCTTAACAGATACAGCTTTTATTACAATCACGGTAACCTCAGAGGAGGAAGAGGAAAAGATTAGTGCATTGATTGCACCTAACCCCTCAAATGATACCGCTAAGGTTTTTCTATTAAACGTTCCAATAGATGATGAAGTAAAGGTCATCTACCTTCACGATGCTGCTGGTAAATTTATAAATAGCATGGTAGATCCCCAGATGACGGACGACCACTATGCGGTTCCAATTGCCACTCTCCGCGATGGAGTGTATTATATAACATTGGTAATGGGAAGTGATAAGGTGTTGCCCATTAGATTGTTAGTGAAAAATTAAGGACTCTATCTTTTATAGTATATAACTCAGAAACCCCCTCTTTAAATTTTAGCAATACGCAATTTAAAGGAGGGGTTTTTATCTTTCAAACATAGCTTAATATAATCTCCAAAAGATTATTGTTCTGTCATTAATAAAAATCTTCTTTGGTCTTTTCAATAATGGGTAAAAGCATCTTTAGCTGGCGCTTACTTATCTGTATTTCTTTAATTTGATTCAATTGATTGATATTGTGTACATCGGATGCTAAATAATCAATCAATCCATCCTGAATTAATTTATGCGCTTTTTTCTGTACTTCTTTTCCGTAAAAAGGACTTAAGGAGAGCAGATTCATTTGAAGCAAAAGTCCCCTTTTTTTGTATTCCGAATATTTTGGGGAATTGTAATGCAAAAAGTTATACCGCTCTGGGTGGGCCAAGATGGTAAAATATCGATGGGAAGCAATTTTTTCCACTGCTTGATCAAAATGGAGTGGCGGCTGTAAATAAGACATTTCAATTAAGAGATACCTATTTCGTAAAGGCATTACTTTTTTTTGTTCTAAGAGCGATTCAAAATTCTCATCTATCATGTGTTCTGCAGCAACATCTAGGCTTATCTCCTGCATTTCCTCCTGTTTTAGCTTATCCAGTACTTGTCCCTGTGCCTTTAGGATGGTTTCCTGATTATTGGGGTAATAATTATGCATAATATGGGGAGTGGCCACAAATTTCTTAATTCCCAAGGAAGAAAAGCCCTTAATCAATGCTAATGAATCTTCTACTGTTTTAGCGCCGTCATCTATACCTGGTAATAGGTGATTGTGTATATCTACAAAACCTGCCAGGTAGTCTGCTAGAAAAATCTTTTTACTAAAAAAATTGAACATGCATATTAATTTGGAATCAAAAATAGCACTTCTTGGATTAAAACGAAGACGATATCTATTTTGTAAATAACAATTTCCGATGTACCTCTTTGGAACAGCTCATTTTCAGTCAATTACCTCAGGTGAGGCCCATGAGCCTTCGGAAGGAAAATACCGATTACAAATCCACCCAAGGGTCGGAGCAACTTGCCTGACGGCAGTCAGGTTCAAATCTCACTTAGGGAGTGAAGGCTATTATTGCTTATTGGCGTGAATTTAACCGTAGCCTGTTTTATATTATCACCGTATTTAAGGTGATTGAAGCGAGGAAGAATTAGTTAAGTATGATTTGTATTGAGAAATCAACACTTAAACGGCTATAAAGGTGAATAATCGATTATAGCTTAAAGCGCTTTTCTAATTAGTTGAATCGCTGTAAATTAGTTAATTAACTCCCCCGTTTTTACTTTCTAAGTCGTTCAGTTCATTATAATTGAACAATTTACTTGTGGTATTTGTCTCCTAACCCAACTGATTATGAAAAAAGAACTACCCCTTCATTCCCTTTCTTTAAAAATCTTTTCCTGCCTTCAATCCAAGAGAACGACGAAACATAATTTATGGTGCTGGTCGCTTTTTTTGATGTTCATGGTTTTAAGTGTTTCTCAAGTAAAAGCACAGTTGCCTGACGAATTTCAAAAGGTAGAACTTTTAACGGGTTTGGCGAATGCCACTACCATGAAATTTGCACCGGATGGAAGGATATTTATCATAGACCGGTATGGGGAACTTATAATTTATAAACCAAGTATCCAGTCTGCTGTTTCAGCAGGAACCTTACCAGTTTTCCATGGTTTTGAGGATGGTTTTTTGAGTCTTGCATTCGATCCCAACTTTGCGACCAATCAGAAAATATACATCTACTACTCCCTGGTTGCTACCTCTGCAAATAGGATTTCACAATTCAGTATGAATGGGGATCTACTGGATTTATCTTCCGAAGTACCAATGCTGGAATGGCCTGTGCAGCGAACTAATTCCTACCATGCCGGAGGGGACATGGCCTTTGATTCTCAAGGGAACTTGTATATCTCGATTGGTGATAATACCAATCATGGACTTTACGGGGCAATAGATGAAAATAATGAGAACAATAGCGCAGAGAAGAGCTCTTCCAACACCAATGATTACCGCGGAAAGATCTTGCGGATTACTCCCAATGCGGGTAATGGCAGTTATTCCATACCCAGTGGCAATCTATTTCCTGGGGGAGTGGGCGGCCTGCCCGAAATTTATGTGATGGGGGCGCGTAATCCCTACAGGATTTTTGTGGATAAGGAGAATACAGATTGGCTGTTTTGGGGGGAAGTGGGACCGGATGCTAATGTTCCTGGGACTATGGGGCCGGAAGGTTTGGACGAAATAAACCTAACCAAAGCAGCAGGAAATTATGGATGGCCCTATTTTTCAGGGGTCGATAATGATGCTTACCAAGTTCCCTATAGAACCCCTTCGCCTTTCTACAATGATCCTTCAGCTCCCGAAAACACCTCCATATGGAATACCGGAGCTACGGTATTGCCCCCGGCCCAACCTGCTTGGATGGAATTTTTCCACAAGAGTTATTTTGCGGGCCCAAGATATTATTATGACCCTTCATCCACAGATCCACAGCGATTGCCGGTAGAGTTTGATGAACTGTTTTTCTATTACGACTTTAATACCAGTAAGGTTTGGGCCGTAAAAATGGATGCATCCGGGAATATTAT
>NZ_VVIN01000127.1:0-3578 GCF_008711145.1 Arenibacter lacus | reverse complement strand
CGTCCTATAACCGGGTCTATAGATAGACCGTTAGGCAAATTCACGGCTGTATAGGTAAGTACATCCCCTTCAGAATCCGAGGCATCAATATCAAGGGAAATAACCTCCCCCTCTTCATTGGTTTGATCCCCAGGATTAGTCACTTCCGGAGCCTGATTTACCGGTGCTGGATCAACATTCCAAGTAAAGGAGATGGAGGTCGATTCCGTGGGCGATCCATCATCAATCACTGTTAAGGTTACATTATAAGGGCTATTGCTAGAAGCGCCTACATCAATTGTTCCATTTATAAGTCCTGTAGATGCATTTATTGTTAATCCACTTGGAAGATCGGTAGCCGTGTAGGTTAAAATATCGCCATTGGGATCATTAGCTTCAATTTGTAAGGCTACTTCATCCCCTTCCAGATCTGTTTGTGTTCCAGGATTGGTTATAATAGGTGCCTCATTTCCTGTTGCAGCGTTCACCATTATGTCTACTGTGGTGGTATTGGTGTACGTCCCATCAGTTACCGTTAGTTCAACACTATAAATCCCCACGGCCGTAAACTCATGGACGGGGTCGGACTCTGTACTCAAGGGAGAGCCATCCATGAAATTCCATTCATAGCCCGTTACCTGTACGTCGTCTGTAGAATTACTACCGGTAAATGAGACGGTAAGGGGCACGGTTCCGCTCATTGGATTTGCAGTAGCCACTGCCGTTGGCGGTTCATTGTTTGGGTTCGGATTTACTGTAATGGTAACCTCGTCCCAACTGGAATCAGTCTCATCATCCGTTACGGTAAGTCTGAAAACGTAAGTACCTACAATTAAATCACTTGCTGTTAGTTCTGGCGTATCTTCCCCCATTAGTATAGCAGTTCCAGGTCCACTCATCTGGGTCCAGAGGTAGGTAACGACCCCACCATCCGGGTCTCTTCCAGAACCGTTTTGAATTATAGTATTTTCAGGTAAGTCTATTGCCTGGTCTGGACCGGCATCAACTTCCGGAACACGGGAGCCAGTAACTTCAATTCCTGATAATTTTGGGAACTGAGTAACTGGAATTAACGTAATGGTTAAGTTCCCGTCCTGCACCTCAATATTAGAAAAGGTCTCTATCACAGCTGTAGCACTGCCACCAGCTTCCACCACAATATCATAATTCTCTATTCTTTGTGCTCCATTTTCAACATCTATATGGAACACCCTAGAACCTACACCACCATTTGGATCCCCATTTGGGACACCAAAATAAATCTCGGCAAAGTGCAAGCTTACATTGTGTTTTCCATTGTCAACCGGAATTTCATAAATAAGATTACCACTTGTAATAAATCGCTCTGTTTGGTATAGAGTATCATTTTCTGTATTAGCAATAGGAATTACATTACTATGTAATCCTCCACCGCTAAAGAATTGATCAGCACTCCATAGTTCACCATTAAAATCAAAATCTGGACCCCCAGAATTAATTCTAAATGGCACGGGATCGCTCAGCACTGTTAATACCATTTCATCCCAAGCAGAGTCGTCTTCATCGTCCGTCACCGTCAAGCGGAAAACATAAGTTCCTTCCACTAGGTCGTTAACGGTAAGGTTGTCCGTAGTTTCATTGGACAAGGTTGCCATATTGGGTCCACTTTCCTGTGTCCAAAGGTAGCTAACAATAGCTCCTCCATCCGGGTCATAGGCCGACCCATCCAAAACTATACTATTGGTAGGCAGGGTAAGTGACTTGTCTTTCCCTGCCGATACGATAGGTAATTCAGAAGTACCTCCCGATTTAAGGACCTCAATTCCAGATATTTTCGGGAAATCCACTACGGAGGTAAGGGTAATTGTTAAACTACCATCATTTACCGTAATATTTTCATAATGTTCTATTACTGCCGTTGCACTACCACCAGCAGCAGCCACTATGTCGTAATTATCTATTTGCACCTGACCATTTTCCACTTCTATATTAAAGACCCTAGAACCTTCCCCACCTGCAGAACCCTGACCAGGCACCCCATGGAATATCTCTGCGAAATGAAGATTTAAATCATAGGTTCCATCGTTGACTGGAATATCATAGACCAAGGTACCAGAGGATGCGTAACGTTCTGTTTGATACAATTTATCATTGGAAGTATTGGCTATCGCTATATTATTGCTGAAAGTAGTGCCACCGGTAAAAGATTGATCCGCCGCCCATTCTACTATATTAAATGTATAGGCTGGCCCACCAGAATTGATCCGTATTGCCAACACCTCTTCTTCCACCGAAACGCTTACTTCATCATAAACTGAATTATTTCTATTATTGGTTACTGTAAGCCTAAATACATAGACACCTTCCACCATATCGGTAACGCTTAAATTGGTGGTATTTTCCCCACTAAGCGTAGCGGTATTTGGGCCACTTACTTGATTCCATAAAAAGGTTACGGTTCCGCCATTGGGATCGCTCCCTGTTCCATTGAGTGTAACGCTTGTTGTGGGTAATAATACTACCTGATCCTCACCGGCGTCAGCAACTGGATCTTGTTGTTGTGGCGAAAGGGTGGTGTTTTCGTAAATACGGGGTCCTTTGTTATTTAACCATCCATTGGAAACCACGTCTAAATCCCCGTCGTTGTCAATATCCACCACCATGGCCGAGTCGTGATGTTCTAGGTTCAAGGATCCGTCATCCAGAATATGTTCGATCCATTGTCCGCTATTACATAGGTCATTTTCAAAGGCAATGAGACGTTTACTTCCATTCCACTCCCCTACTACGATATCCATATCCCCATCAAAATCAAAATCGATGGCAAAAAGGCTTAAACTTCCATTGACAGAATTGCTAATGATGTGTTTTGTCCATGGTTGGGTAGGGTCTGCAGGTGATTCAAACCAGGCGAGCTGCATTCGGTCTGGATCGGTTCCAAGACCTAATTGACCAACCACACCGTCCAATCTTCCATTCCCATTAAAATCGGCTAATTGAATACGGTCTGGGGTGGTTGCATACCCAACATTTATTGGATAGGTAGTCCAGGTGCCATCCCCTTCGTTTCGCAACCAGTTGATTCCTTGATAAAGGTCTAGCCTCCCATCCCCATCGATATCTCCTACCTCTATATCTTCTCCTGAAGGGTCATTGCTGATAGCTTCCAAGGTCCAGGTGCCTGTAGTGGGGTCTGCAGTGGGTGTCAACATTTGTACCGGAAAATTGGTAGATTCTGCACCGTTCCAGTTAATTGCCATTTGGTAAGGGGATCCCAGTCCAAAATCGCCACCGGTAATACCCGCTAAAAAAGGTTCACCATATCCCGTATTCACAACTGGAATATTATTGTAAACTGTAAAGTTCCCATTGCCATCGTTCTTAGCCCACAACAATCGTTCACTCTGGTACTCGCTTCCCGGCGGGCCGATCTCTGTTCCTAAAAGATCCATATGACCATCCCCATCAAAGTCGTACACATGAACCACGTTCCCAAAATTACCTCCAATGGTCTTTTTTTCCCAGTTACCGGAAGCCGCACCCGGATTTTTGTACCACCAACCGCCAGTCACAATATCTTTTAATCCATCCCCATCCAAATCGAAGTGGGGAATGGTAAA
>NZ_VVIN01000126.1:0-3597 GCF_008711145.1 Arenibacter lacus | reverse complement strand
ATATGACCGATTATCCAGAATTTGATTTGGATACCGTAGCAGCTCATTTTAAGAAGTGGTTAAGAGACAAGGAGGACGATATCCTAGGATACCGCGATGTAACCTTTAGATCTGTTATGACGGGAACTATGGCCGAAAATCACCATACGAACTGGATAGATGAAATGGATGATAGTTTTGAAAGGTATTTTTCCGAGTCGTTAAGACAGGAAAGAGCCTCCGAAAGAGAAGTCTTGATGCAAAGATAATTGTACTATCCATCCACAAACGCCTTAAGACATTAAACTGCTTTTAGGGCGTTTTTTTATGCCCTGTTTTTAATTAGTTTAGTACGTAAATTCCCTTCACCCTAGGATTTATCCCCCTTCTTTATCGTTTAAAATACATTCCTAGATTAAGATCGTTCATTCGCTTTCCCAAAAAAATATAGCTTTAAATACCTATTCATCGGCTATAAAATTATATTTGATTAAAATATTCCTATAGATTGGGAGATAGTTTGGTGGATCAGTGGGTATACCCCATCATTTGGTGTTCCTCAAATAAAAACGGTGTTTAATGGATTACAATAACTTACACATCAGTACGGAAAAGGCAGAAAGAATAGCCCGGGATCTTTTTAAAATTGAAGGCAAGGCAAAACCCTTGCCCGGGGAAATCGATTTTAACTTTAAGATCGATGCCAAGAACGGGAAATCCTATATCCTAAAAGTATCCCGTCCTGGGGAAGATGAGGATTATCTGGATTTTCAACAGCATTTGTTGCAGTATGTGGAAGAAAATGGGAAGGAGTTGGTATCCCCTAAGGTCTTTCCCGATGTGGCTGGTAACCTTATTTCGGAAATAAAAGACGATTTTGGGCAGCTGCGGAAAGTGCGACTCCTGTCTTGGATTTCTGGACGGGTATGGAGCGGGGTAAATCCGCAATTGGACGAGCTACGGTTTGGTCTTGGGGTACATTGTGGGAAACTTACCCAAGCCTTGCAGGGGTTTAATCATTCCAAAGCCCATAGGGAATTTGAGTGGGACGTGGCCCAAGGCCAATGGACTACAGAGCATCAACACCTTTTTAAAGACCAAGAAAAGGAAATCGTCTCCTTTTACCAGCGGTTATTTCTACAGGAACAGCCAACTTACTCCAAGCTCAGAAAAAGCGTAGTGCACAACGATGCCAATGATAACAACGTAATAGTTTCCGAGGATTTGTTGAATCCTAAGGTGATTTCTGCCATCGATTTTGGGGATGCTGTTTACACACAAATCATTAACGATCTTGCCATTGCCTGTGCCTATGCTATTATGGGACATGAGGATCCCTTAGAGGCGGCCCTACCCATTGTAAAAGGCTATCACCAGACCTTTCCCCTGCAGCAAGAGGAACTCAAGCATTTATATATGGCCATTGGGATGCGCCTGACGATATCGGTGACCAAAAGCGCCATCAATAAAATAGCGGAGCCAGATAATACCTACCTGCTAATCAGTGAGAAACCGGCTTGGGAAGTCCTTAAAAAATGGCGAGAAATAAATGCCGATTTTGCCCATTTTAGCTTTAGGGAGGTCTGTGGGTTTAGCGCGCATCCCAATGAAGAACCATTTGTAGCATGGTGTGAAAAAAATACTTTTTCTTTAAAAGATATGTTTCCCAACATCGGCAGGGATCAGGTTTTTGACCTGGATCTTAGCGTTTCTAGTAAGTGGTTGGGTCATGAGAAGGATTTTAACGACCTAGACTTCTTTCAGTATAAAATCAATAAATTACAAGGGGAACACCTTACTAAAATTTTAGCAGGGGGCTACCTAGAGCCGCGTCCCATTTACACTACTGCATCCTATGAGAAAAAAGGCAACAAGGGTCGTGAGAGTCGCTCTATACATTTAGGGGTAGATTTCTGGTTGCCTGCAGACACGCCGGTACATGCGTTATTGGATGGTGAGGTAGTGGTGGCGGTGAATGACGCCGGCGATAAGGAATACGGGGGATTGGTAATATTAAAACACCAGGTAGTGGGAATTGAGTTTTACTCCCTGTATGGGCATCTCTCCGTGGAAAGTGCCACTTCCCATAAAAAGGGGGAGTTTATTGCTGGCGGACAATTAATTGGTGTATTGGGTGAGGGGCAAGAAAACGGGAACTGGGTGCCCCACCTTCATTTTCAATTGATGCTTTCCCTCTTAGACTATACGGTAGATTTCCCTGGAGTAACCTATGTGAGTCAGCGTTCCGTATGGGCCAGTATTTGTCCAGATCCCAACCTATTATTCAAGTTGGATGCCTTGGAAGCAAGGAAAGAGCTTGCCAACGCAGATATCGTAGCCTATAGAAAGGAACATCTGGGGAAGAGTTTAAGCTTGCAATATAAAGAGCCAATTAAAATGGTACGTGGTGCTGGTCCTTATTTAATGGATCAGTATGGAAGAAAATATCTGGATACCGTAAACAATGTAGCCCATGTAGGGCACGAGCACCCAGCAGTAGTTACGGCAGGGCAAGAGCAGATGGCACTTATAAATACCAATAGTCGCTATTTACATGAAAATATCAATACATTGGCCCAAGAGCTATTGAAAACTCTGCCGCCAGAATTAAGTGTCCTTCATTTTGTAAATTCGGGCAGTGAGGCTAATGAATTGGCTATCCGTATGGTGAAAGCCGCTACGGGACAACGGGATATTATAGCTTCCGAAGTGGGCTATCATGGTAACTCTAATATGTGTATCGATATCAGCTCCTATAAATTTGATGGAAAAGGGGGACAGGGAGCCCCAGAACATACCCATATTTTTCCCCTTCCCGATGCATTTAGAGGAAAATACCGAGGGAAGGACGCTGGTCCAAAATATGCCGAGGAAGTATGGAAACAACTTCAGAAAATTACTTCCAAAGGCCGGAAGGTGGGAGCTTTTATCGTAGAGCCGATTATAAGTTGTGGCGGACAGGTAGAATTACCGGCTGGATTTTTAAAAGAGGTTTACCAAATAGTGAGAGAAGCTGGCGGACTCTGTATTTCCGATGAGGTGCAAGTGGGCTGCGGTAGGGTGGGGAAAACTTTTTGGGGTTTTCAATTGCATGATGTTACGCCCGATATTGTGACCATTGGCAAGCCCTTGGGGAATGGTCATCCGCTTGCAGCGGTAGCCTGCACCCCAGAAGTGGCGGAGAAGTTTGCCAATGGGATGGAATACTTCAATACCTTTGGAGGTAATCCCGTATCCTGTGCCATTGGGGCTGAAGTACTAAGGGTAGTAGAGCGCGAAAATCTTCAGGAACATGCCTATACTATTGGAGAGTTTTTAAAGGAAGAGCTAAGAAAATTAGCGTCCGATTATCCCATCATCGGAGATGTAAGGGGGCAAGGGCTCTTCTTGGGAATGGAATTGGTAAATGAACATAAAGAGCCATTAACAGAGCAGACCCAGTACCTGGCAGACAGAATGAAAGATCATGCGATCTTAATGAGTACGGATGGTCCCGATAACAATGTGCTCAAAATAAAACCCCCTTTAGTGTTTGCCAAAGAACATGCCGAGGAGCTGCTGTCCTATCTCCGTAAAATTATGGCCGAGGACTTTATGAAGGTATAAGCGTACGATGAC